>JAPDQV010000014.1 GCA_034505495.1 candidate division KSB1 bacterium
GCATCAGGGGGTCGATTCGCTCAACGTCGTGGTCGCCGCGGGCATTCTCCTGGCATTTTACAGCCGCATTTTGCCGACCGTCGCCTCGTCCTAATCCGTCCATCGTAGGGCGACATTTATGTCGCCCATGCGGGCGTCGTCATCCGGCGGCATTCATGCCGCCCATATTCGATGTCATCGTCGTAGGGCGGCATTTATGTCGCCCCGAATTGATCACCATCGTAATGCGACATTTACGCCGCCGTATAGGGGCGAGGCAATGCCTCGCCCCTACGGTACATACCAAAACGGGTGTCATCGTCGTCGGGCGGCATTTACGCCGCCAGCAATAGGCACCATCAATATTCGGCATCCCTGCCGCCGGAATGCACAACCTTCTGCCAAACAAACCCCAACGCGCTATTCAGGTCGCGGCCGTGAGGCACCCGGCGGCAACCCATTTTCCCGCCGAAAAACCCGAACCTTTAAAAAAAAACATACCTGAAACGCACTGGTCAAAAATACTTAATAGCCGCTCCCCATGATTCTTTTGCACCCTGGAGAGAAAACTTGATTTTTTGTAACCAAAAGCTTAATATTTTGTAAAATCACGGAAAGCGGTTTCGCACAACGCCGCCGTATTCAATTGCCTCGTAAAGGGAAAGTGAAGAGGTGAGGGAGGTTATCATGTTGAGGAGGCTTTTTATTTTTTGTCTCGTCGGACTTGCAGCAGCAACAGCCAAAGAGCGGGTAATCATCCTGACGGATATTGCCAACGAGCCCGATGACAAGATGTCGATGGTCCGGCTCATGCTCTATGCCAACGAATTCGAATTGGAAGGTTTGATCGCGACGACCAGCTGCTGGCTAAGGACCGATCCCAAACCGTCCGAGATCCTGGACGTGGTAAACGCCTATGCGCTGGTCAGAGAAAACCTGCTGCTCCATGCTTCCGGCTACCCAACGGCGGAATATCTGAAAAGCCTGATCAAAAAAGGCAACTCCGGCTACGGCATGGCGGATGTCGGGGACGGCAAAAGCTCGGAAGGATCGCGGCATATCATCTCGGTTGTCGACCGCAACGACCCTCGTCCCGTGTGGATTTGCATATGGGGAGGCGCCAACACGTTGGCGCAGGCGTTGTGGGACGTTCAGCGCAGCCGAAGCGCCGAGGAAACGGACCGCTTCGTCTCGAAAATCCGCGTCTATGAGTTGGCCGGCCAGGATGACGCCGGCGCATGGATGACGCAGACCTTTCCGTATCTGTATTTCATTCGCAGCGTGGTGCAATGGCAGGGCATTTCCTATCGCGTGGATTCCAACGCCTGGCCGGAATCCCGCGGCGGCGACGAAAGCGTGTTCAGCCCGGAATGGGTCGATGAAAATATCCAACATCATCACGGACCGCTCGGCGCCCTCTATCCCGACGCCGCCTATCTTCATGAGGGGGACACCCCCACTTTTCTCTATCTTTTGCCCACCGGTCTAAGCGATCCTTACCAGCCCTCCTGGGGAGGTTGGGGCGGCCGCTTTACCGCCGAACCGCAAATCAATCCCCGCTCGAAAAATCCGTCCGGCGACGATGAAGCCAAGTACGAAGATTTTTGGATGTTCCACGAAGCTTCAGACAGCTGGAAATGGAAAAATATTGCCTACCATAATGTTTACTGCGCCGTTTTTCGCTGGCGGGTCGATTTTCAAAACGATTTTGCCGCCCGCATGGATTGGTGCGTAAAGCCGTTCGATCAGGCCAATCATAATCCGATCGTCGTGCTCGACGACGATTCGACCAAAAACGTGCTCATCCGCAGAGTGAAGCCTGGCGAACGGATCCTGCTCGATGCTTCCCGAACCTATGATCCGGACGGAGATTCGCTGCAGTTTCACTGGTGGATCTATCCCGAACCAGGCACTTATCCGACGAAAATCTATCCGGGTAGGGCAGACGGGCCGATACTGGACTTTTTCGTACCCGCCGACGCCGCCGGCAAAACCATTCATTGGGTATTGACGGTCCAGGACGCCGGCGACCCGCCGCTCTACGCCTACCGCCGCGTCGTGCTGCAGGTCGAACCCTATCAGGAACCCGTCGATCTGACGCCGCCGAAAATCATCGACGCCCCGAACGGTCCGTTCGTCGATTATCGACTTCAGGTTCCCATTCTGCTTACCAGCGACGAGCGCGCTTTTTTGCGGTTCGACTATGCCGATAAATCTTTTCGGGAAATGGCTTTCGAGTTTTCGGAAGGACAGGGAGGCATCCGCCATCGTGCTTGGATCCCTGCCGAACAGGGCCTGAACGTGACGATCTATGTTCGCGCCAAAGACCTCGCCGGCAACGAAACGCCGAACTCGCTCCTTATCAGCTTTTTCGTCGATACGCTGGAGCAGCCCATCACCTGGAAGGATCTCCGCTATCCGAACACCTGGCCGAAAGGCCCGGCGCCGATCGGTAGCGGATTCGAAGAAATTCAGACCCCGGTCGCCGATGTCCGCACCTTTTACGTGCGTTCAACCCTGCGCATCGAAAAGGTTCGGGAGATCAAACAAATGAAAATGCGCTTTCGCTTCAAAGACGGACTGGTGATCTATTTGAACGGACATGAGCTGCGCCGCCTGAACATGCCGGACGGTGCCGTCGATTACCATACCGAGGCCGTACGACCGAACAACGTCGGCAGCACCGTGACGCGCTACCTCTACGGTCAGGACCTTGCTTTGCTGAAAGAGGGGGACAATCAAATCGCCGTAGAGGTGCACAAGGCTGCCGGGGATCAAGGCCTGTGCTGGTTCGATGCCGAAGTTGCCGTCGACGGCAAAATCGTTCACCCCTTTGGGGGCGAGTGGTACTATTACGACCAGGGGCAGGAGCCTGCCGCATTGACCTTGCGGGACCTATTAGCCGATGTTTCACAAGCGGCCGTCCCCGACGTGCCGGAGATCGCGCCGAACTATCCAAATCCCTTCAACGGCTCGACCGTCATCCGCTTCACGCTCCCGACCGCCTCGCATGTGACCATCTCGATCTATGATATTTTGGGACGCAAGGTTTATCTCGCTGCAGATGCGGTCTTTGCGGCCGGTTCCCATCAGGTGGTTTGGGACGGTACGGATCAAAACGGTGCTTCGGCAGCCGGCGGCGTTTATCTATACAGAGTGCAGACGCGCTACGGCTCGGAAACGGGCAAAATGATGTTGATTCGTTGAGCCTGCCCCGCGGCACCGCTTCGGACATCCCCGACCGGCGGAGAACCTGGTTCCGCCGGTCGATTCGAACCCCCGCTGCGGCCGGTTTTTATGATGAAAGCCGGCGGGCTGAATACGCAGGCGCAAAAGCCGGCGCGGCTGCTTTTATGCGATCTTACCGGAAGAGCTCCCGTCGCTGCGTCGCGCAAACACGCCGCCATTCCAGGGAATGAAAAGAGGGAAAAAGAACAGGAATCGACTGCAAAGCGATCGATCTTGGCACCGCGGTATGCCTGCCGGCGGTGTTAAACCTTATCCGCAGATTACCCCATGCGGAGCGGCCTTCCTAACGCCCAACCCGCGTTTATGCGGACCTGCAAGCCTTTAGTTCCGCGTCTCCATCCATTCTTTTTCTGCTGAAGAGATTCTTCCCCCTCTCCCTGGGAGAGGGGGAAGGGGAGAGGTTACAATCCAGTATCTCCCCTGGTTCCTTTTCTAACCCCCTCACCCCATCAATCTTATGGTTGATGGGGTGATGATGTCGCAATCCAGTATCTCCCCTGGTTCCTTTTCTAACTCGGCGATTTTGGCTACTTTGCCGATTGGATGGATATGGATCTAAGTCGCAATCCAGTATCTCCCCTGGTTCCTTTTCTAACTAAGGAGAAAAAGATGAGGCGGGTGAAAAGAAAGGACTGTCGCAATCCAGTATCTCCCCTGGTTCCTTTTCTAACCCAAGACTGGCCTGTGATAAACGATATATTGCCGCCAGACTGTCGCAATCCAGTATCTCCCCTGGTTCCTTTTCTAACCGGAGTAATCTATAAAGGTTACTCCGACATTGAAAGTGCGAGTCGCAATCCAGTATCTCCCCTGGTTCCTTTTCTAACCTTGCCCGCTGTGCGGAGCAAGTAGAAAATGCCGGCGAAATGTCGCAATCCAGTATCTCCCCTGGTTCCTTTTCTAACCGCATCTTTGCAACTGCTTGGCCGCCAAAGTCTCCGCCAAGGTTCTGCGCACATCGCTTCGAAAACGACAATTTGTGACCAAACTTACAAGCCCTCCGACCGCGCCCGAAGGCGCAAAAAGAATCGTAAACCGTATATTAATCATCACTTGCTCATTGTGCGCACAACGCATCCCTTTCCCTCCTGCTGCTGCACAAACACATGCCAATTTAACAATTATTGACAAATAGACAAGCCCTTTCTACACCACCACCGCGCCGTCCTCCTCGATGCCGCGCTTCCGGCCGTAGCTTTCGATCTTTTCCCGACACTCGCCGCAAAGAATATACAACCGCAGAGAGTCGGTTTCCGGATCGATCCATTTCAGCGCCTCCTGCTTCATGCGTTTGTACTGCGCCGCATTAACTATACACTCAAACACCGAATACTGCACACGGCTTCCAAAGCCGCACATTTTTTTGGCCAATTTGTTTCGCTTTTTATCTTCGACAATGTCGTATGAAACCACGACGAACATCAGGGCCTCCAGCGAAAGGGTTCGTAGGGTTCGCGGTTTTTTATGGCCGACGCCATACGCCGCACCTGGCGTTTCAGCAGGTCGCGCAGCGAGAGCTCCGTCCGTTCTCCCGCCGCGCCCCGCAGCAGCTTTTCATAATGGCTGAAAAACAGGCTGCGGCCCTCGGCGGTCAGGTATACTCCGCCGTCGGCGCCGGTGGTAAAGTGCTGCGGCTGCAGGATGCGGCGGTTGATGAGCTTGAGCACGAACCGGTCGACGACCGGGGCGCGGAACTCTTTTTCCAGATCGAGCGCCAGGGAGGGGCGGCCGTACACGGCGCCGTGCAGAAAGCCGAGGTAGGGATCGAGTCCGTGCGCGGCGGCAAGGGCGAACAGTTCGTTAAATACCAGAGTGTAGCCGAGGCTGAGCAGGGCGTTTACCGGGTCTTTGGGCGGCCGGCGCGAGCGCTCCTGAAAGGTGAAATCGCCGCGCAGCAGGCGGCCGAAAGCGCGGAAATAAGCCGCGGCGGCGCCGCCTTCGACGCCCATCAGGCTGCCGATCGTCTGCGCGCGCTCGATGCGCCGACAAGCAGAGCCGACGGCCTCCAGGCTTTGGCCGATCTGTTCGTCGTCGATGCGGGCGGCGTAGCGCTGCAGCAGTTTTTCCGTATGCCTCAGCTTGGCGCGCACAATGGCCTTGGCCGTCTGCAGGCTGAATTCCTCGTCCAGCACCCGTTCATACTGGGCCAGGCGAAGAAAGACGTTTTTGGCTGAAAGCGCATGCAGGCGGCCGCGCAGCTTGCCGTTTGAGGTGAGAAACGCGACCTCGATGCCTTCTTCGAGCAGCGCTTCCATAGCCTGAGTGGTGATTTGTACGGGCCCGAACAGCAGGACTGCGTCGAGGCGGATGAGCGGCATCTGCGCCAGTTTTTCCTTGCCTTTGCACACCACCAGGGAGTGGGAGGAGAGCCGTACCACGGCTCCGGGTTCCGTCACATAAAGGGTGTTCATAAGCAGGCCTTTAGATTTCCAAGATCCATTTCAGCTCGCCGTTGATTTTAACGCGCTGCAGGCGGCCGTAGAGTGTGTCAAAGCGGTCGCAGCCGCACTGCGCGGCAAGTCGGTCGAGCTCTTTTTCCAATTCGGCGAGTTGCTGTTCGAGCCGCCGCTTTTTGCGGCTGCAGGCGAGAAAGAGGCCCACCAGGCGGTCGAGCGAAGCCGACGGCACGGATGCAGCCTCGACGGCCTGGGCCTGCGGCGGCTCGGCCTTCACCCGTTCGGCCGGCGCTTGTTCCGGCTTAACTCCGGCCTGAAGCTCTTTCTTCAACCGAACGACGGCTTCGGCGTCGGCGTATAGGAGCGGCGAGGGATAGCCGCCCGCTTTTTCCGGCAGGCGGCAATTGCAGCCGAGCCGCGGCGTGACCTCCTGATGCCGCAGGCGGATTTTCGGGCAGCTCAAAGGCAGGCGGTGGGGCCGGCGAAACCATTTTTCCGTAATGCGGGCGTCATAGTTGAGCGTGTGACCGATGATTTCGTGCAGCTTTTGCCGTCCTGCTTCGCCCAGGTGGCCGAGCACTCCCAGCAGGGTCAGGCGTTCGAGGTGGGTCAGATGCTGTTGTCTTTCGGCCTTTTCGGCGAGCCAGTGCAGCACGCGGCAGCCGTTCATGACCGCCTCTACGCGTTTCTGCTCTTCGGGCGGCAGGGGAGAGGCGACGGGCAGCTTGGGTTCGGCGAGCCGCCGGAGGGCTGCGCGGATTTGTTCCGCAGAGACGGTTCGGATGTTTAGGAGCTCGGCCATAGGGTCGGGGACCGGCAGGCCGTCGGCGCCCACCCAGACGCAGCGCCGGCGCGTCAAAAGATGAAGGCCCAGCGGCAGCTTGATCAACGGGCCGCAGGCGTCGGCGGACACGCGGCTTTGCGCCGGAAAGTATTCGATGTGCACTTCCGGAGCCGCGCGGTTGCAGGCAAGGATTTTTTTGGCCAGTTTAACGACCTGTTCGGCCGGCGTCGGCTCCTTGATAAAGATCCACAGGTGGTAGCCTTTATAGCCCGAATCTTCGGCATAGGCGGGCAGGCCGAGCGTCTGCAGCAGCTGCTGCAGTTTGCGGGTTTCGCTCCAGGCGCGCCGGCGCCAGAGGTCGCGCTCCTCCGGGCGTTCGAGAAATTCCTGCGCCGATTTGACGAGATCGATGTCGAACACCAGATGGCGCACGGTTTGGTCCATGCGCACGAGATACATGGCCAGCGTGGTTTGGCCGGCAAAATGGCGGGCAATGTCTTCCGCCTCGATGGGTCGCTTGACGGGCATGTATCCCGACCGACCGTCGGCGCTGAGCCACTGCACGGCATGGATTCCTTCGCGGCCTTGGAACATTTCGCGAAAGCGCTGAACGTGCTCCTGGGTAAAGACGGGCGGCGCCTCTTCCTTATGCGGCGGCTCGAGCAGGGATTTGAGTTCCGGTTTGAGTTCCACCGCTCTGACGAACAGTTTGTCGGCGGCGCCGAAGAGCGAAAAATCCTGCAGCGCGGCGCCGAGAGCAAAGTGATAGTCGCCCTTTTCGGGAGCATTCTGGACGGCCTTTTGCAGCCAGCGCAGGGCGGCGTCGCGGCGGCCCTCGCGCAGGTAGAACAGGCCGAGGGCAAAGGCGGCTTCGCCGGAGGAAGGGTCGAGCCGATAAGCGGTGGTCAGGGCGTCGCGGGCGACGGCGTCCAAACCGACGCGTTCGCACAGGGTTGCAAAACGTACCAGGGTTTCGGTGTCGGAGCAGGGCAGGTCGACGGCGGTCTGCAGCAGGCTGCGCGCCTTCGCCTCGCCTTCGGCCTGCAGCGCCAAAGCTGCTTTTACGAGGGTCTTTTTCAGCTCGTCACCTTCTTCCGGAATGCGGTCGATCTGCGCCGCCAGCTGGGTAAAATTCGTCTGCCGATCCAGGCGATAATAGTTCAGCCAGCCCCGCACCAGAGCGTCCAGCTTTTCCTCCCACTGGTGCCGATTGAGCGCTAAAAATTTGCCGAGCAGCGAGCTGACCGATTGTTCCAGGCGGTTGTAGGAAGCCTTGTCGGGTCGGCGGCCGTTCAGGTCGAAATGAAAGCCGAGAAAGGAAAAGCCGTCCTTGAGGTGGACGATCTCTGTTTTGTCCGGGTGATAAGCCAATTCCAACGCCTGCAGTTCGACTTCGATTTTTTGAAACGCTTCGCGGACGAGCTCTTCGGTGTAATCGAGCACGAGCAGGTTATCGGAATAGCGGATATACTGCCAGGAAGCGCGGCAGAGGGCGTCGTCGAGCGGGTGGAGATAGATGTTGGAAAAGAGGGGACTGCAGCAGGTTCCCTGGGCGATGCCGCGGCCGTCGGGCTTTTCGTAATTCTGCAGAATTACATGGATGAGTTTGAGCAGTCGGTCGTCGTCGATCGTGCGGCCCATCTCCTGCAGCAGGATCTGCCGATTGATCATGTCGAAAAAGTCTTCGATGTCGAGGTTGAGCACCCAGTGTCGGCCCTTTTTCAGGTGACGTTCCACCCGCTCGACGGCCTTGAGGGCCGAGCGGCCCGGCCGATAGGCATAGCTGCAGTTGTGAAAGATCTTTTCATAAATCGGCTGCAGCACGAGCACGACGGCCTGCTGGACGATGCGGTCGCGCACTGCCGGAATGTGCAGAACGCGCTCGCCGCCGTCTTCTTTGCGCACGGTGAACGTTTTCAGCGGCAGCGGCTGATAGGCGCCGCTGTGCAGCTCGGCGGCCAGCTCTTCGAGCTGTTCGGAGGCGTTTTCTTCGAATTCATCGACCGAAACGTTGTCGCTTCCCGGCGCGCCGCCGCTCAGCAGCACTTTTTCCCAGGCGGCGGAGAGAGTGTCGAGCTCGGTAAGTTGATTGAACAAGAACATAAGACCACCCCAGGTCTAATTTCTGTTTTGCTGCACGACCGCCCGTCGTAGGGCGACATTTATGTCGCCGATCTTGGGCGTCGTCGTAGGGCGGCATTTATGCCGCCGATCTCGGATGTCATCATCGTAGGGCGACATTTATGTCGCCCCCGTGTCGCCCCCCTGTCGCCCCCCTGTCGCCCCCCGTCGCCCGCCTCGTTCCGCAACCCATTTTTTTAATTCCACACCCGCCCTCAAAATATCGACGAGCTTTCGGCTTTTCTTTTGATCTTCTCCAGCACTTTCGTCAGGGCTTGGGGATTCTGAAGCGTTTCTCCGTCGACGATATTAATACCAAAGAGCTTTTCTGCCCGCTGATAGTGTTTGTCCTTGACTTGATTTCTCTCCTTTCCAGGCCTCGACAGCGTAAAAATGTACGCAAAAACCTGCAGACCGAATTCGCGACGCAGGGCTTCCAGTTTATAAATGGCATCCTCCATAATGTCTTTATCCTGACTGCTGCCGATGCCGGTCTTGCATTCGATCACATAAAGAGCGTTTTCATAGACAAAGGCAATGTCCAATTCGTTATTGACCTCCTGCTTGCGAATCTGTATGGAGCAGCCTATAAAAGGATCTTTCAAATCAAAGTATGCGCGGTATAGGTCATAAACATATTCTTCGAACCAGCCGCCGATGAGATAACGGACTTCTTCCTTGGCAAGTTTTTTCCATTCGGCATCTTTAGGCTGAAACGGTGAACGCTGCAATAGCTCGACAAGTTCGGGCAGTTCGCTCATCGACTTTTCGGCAACTTCACGGTTTTTGCGCAGGTCGTTTAAAAGACCGCGTTCATTATCGGACATATCCACAAAAAAATCGAAAAACCGGCGCGTTTCCTCTGCCGAGCGTACGAGTTGATGAATATTTTTGGGGTTAGTGATTTCTATTCCATACGCGGTCAAATATTCCGTCAGGTTGACGCGATAAGCGAGCGGATACAGCTTTTGCCGCACGCGCGGAAAAATCTTCCAATACAAGTTTTTGCCGATGGGGATGTAATAGATCTCACTTTCTCGTTCGCGGAAGAAATTATAGACGGCCAGCGACATGATTTTGGTGCCGCCGGTGACGTTGACGATAAAGCGGTCGTCGTCGGCAAACTCGACGCTTTGCAGGCATCTTTCAATGTCCTCCAGGTCGTCTTTTTTGACGACCAGCGGTTCGAGAAAACAGTCGTCAGAGAGGCCCAACGCCGATATCAGCGCCTGCCTTTTGCCCTGCTGTTCCATTTGTTCCGTCGTAATAAAAAGATGTCGGTCGACGTTCTGCATCTGTTTGATAAGGAGAAAATTGGGGATGGTCTGTTCGCTGATCAAGGAGATCATGATGGTTGCCATTGCGATCCTCCTCTTGAGGGTTAAAAAGAATTTATAGTCAATTCATATCGTCCAAAGCCCCGCGAGGTGTCGCTGCCGATGTGCGTATATTCGCCGGCCCGCAGTAGGGGCAGAAACGGGGACAGATCGCCGGTCAAGGTCACTTCGCCGATAACCGCTTTGATGACCTGTCGGCGCTGCTGACGGGAAGAGTAAGGATAGAAGACCAGACGCTGAAACCGATGGTCTTCCGACTGTATGCCGGCGACGAAAGATTGAATGATCGCCGAATAATCGATCGACCAGGCCTGCGCGTGCTGCGCCGCCAACAGAGACAAGCGGCGGAGCAGGGTGCGGATCAGAATTTCGGCGGTCAAATCAAATTCCGGTCGGTTATGATGGATGATTTGCACCGGCGTTATAAATTTTAGCCGTGCTGAAGTTAATTGTGCCTCGCCGTCAAAATCCTGCAGCTGCAGTACGACGGGTTGGTCGATTAAACAGCGGGTTGAAGGATCATAGAGTCGCTTTTCAGCAAAGCGGTCGCGGATATCCGCAAGATGAATCTTTGCCCGAGTGCGGCCGAGCCCCAACTCGCAGACTTTGAGAACGGCGTACACATAGAACGGTAGAAAAGAGACGCCGCGGCCGATGAGGGTTACAAATAGAGAAAAAGATTGTCCTCTTCGAACGGTTTGCGCTTGGCTCAAAGAAAGGCTCCAAACCATCGGATGCGGGAGTTTTTCGGCTTCGAAGCGGAGAGACTTTTCGGCTGCTTTCGGGGTTTCGAAGAGATAGCCGTAGGGGCAGTTGCTGTTAAAGGGGCACGGTCGACAATCCATCCGGCTGTTTTTGAGGATGCAGAGCGACCGCAGCGCCAATCCCAAAACGCTGCGGAAGGTAAAGCCTGGAAAGTCACGGAATTCGAGCTCATCGACGGCGGTCAGACGGAATTCGAGCGCTGCGAGCGGCAACGGCATATGCTGCAGAGGCAACTTCATGAATTTCCTCGCACTTTTCTATTTTTACACCGGCTTTGTCCGAACTGCTTTTGATTAAAGAAACTGCATCAGCAGCGTGCGCCATCCCAGAACGGCATCGGCTTGCACCTCCTCGCCGATGGTCGGCCGAAACCCTTGCCGGTAAATAGGAGTCACCAAAAGCACCTCTGAAAAGGCCGCTCCGTAAAGAGCGGGCAGCATTTCTTCGTTCAAGACCAGAGCCGGCCGCGGCTCTTTGGGCGTCAAATCAATGCCCAAAATCGCATTAACCACCTTGAGGGTGTTTTCGTGTCCCCAGGAAGATTCATAACCGCGTTCGAGAATGAGCTGTTTCGCCCGTTCGATCTCGATGGGCTCGATGAGCACGCGTCGGTAGATGAGTGAAAATGGAAAAGCGTTGGCGATTAACAAAGGAGGTTTCATGATGTATATTCTTCTTTCAATGTGTCAATTTTAACATCCGCTATGCAGGCGCCTGGTAAAGTACGACGGCCGAGTCAATCGCTCTATATTGGTCGAGTTGAAGCATTTATAAAGCCTGCTGCGCGGATGTCGAGGTCATTGATGGATTCGACTGTATTGAGTGCTGATAAAGGATTCGTAAAGCCTTTGATCCGGTTTCGAATACAAGGGTTTTTATTGTACCTTCAGCCAATGATGTCCGTCGCGATTCTAACGGCCGTTGGCAGCCGCTTTCAGGCGTTGGAAGCGGTTTGCCGCGGTACTATTTGCACCCAGCCCAGCAGAGAGGTCGGCCTGCCGTCGGCGCCTATGACGACGCGCCGCGTTTTGGGGAACTCGCCGATCCGGATTTTGCCGTAGCGATTCGGCCAGGCCTTTTTTAGGCCTTGTTGAATGGAGTTTTTATAAAGCTCCTCATTTTTTTGCGCCAAGAGCAGATTGATCGTCGTACTCAAAAAGCCCTGACCCATGCCGAGGCGCAGAAACGGCGTCTGCGGGGTGTTTTCCTTTTTCAGGTTTTCGATAAGCGCAGTTATCTCTTCCTTATCTTTGAAAAATTCACTTTCTTCTTCCAAAACGTCTTTGGCGCGCTCATGGCAGACCGTCAAAAAATGATCCAAGCTCCAATCATCGAACCGCTGCAAACCCAATTCCCCGCGATATTTTTCCTTGATGTCAAAGAACGTGACATAAAGGGTTATTTCGGCGTTCGGAGCGATGCATTCCAGCCAGACGCGCGTATTGGGGTTTTCGAGATCGGATTGCGTCATCTCGAGGCGCATATATTGCGGTTTGGCGTAGGTGTCTTGAAACTGAAAGAAACGCAACACATCGAATTTGGCGTCGCTATTTTTTCCCCGAAAGGCCGAGTTTTCCAGCTTTTCAGAAATCTTTTCGAATTTTTTCTCAATTTTACGATTGTTAAAGTCGGTACTGTTTTCCATCAATTTTTGCAACTCTTGCAGGGATGCTTGGTACTCGTTAAACAATTTAGTCTCATTTTTTAACAAGTAATGCAGATATGCCGTGCGGAAGGCGCCTTTGATTTCGGAACCGGGGATGCAGGGCGAATGGCCTATCCTTTTAATGCAGGCGTGAAAGCCCAACCGTTCCGGGGGGTGGGTAAAGGAGAGCTGGTATTGACGAGTTTTGGCAATAAACTGCTCGTCGGCACTCAGCAGGTTCTGATTCTCGAAAAATTGGTTGAGGCTGAACTCGGTATCCCTTTTCTTGGCGTGCATCAACGATTCCAGATACTCCAGCAGCGCATCTTTTTGAGTTTTATTCAGCCTTTCCATTAGCTTTGAGAAATTCAAAACATGGAGCTTTTTATTCTCTCTGTCGATATAATAGGCAACCGGCTTGACCTGTTCGCCGCTGCCGACAAACACCGGCGTCAAAGTGCGCAGCCTAAAAGATTTTTTCTCCGGTTTGACAGTCATGCTCTTCCTCCTATTGCAGCTTTGACGGCGATCGCCGTTCCGGCGTGGTAGACGGAGCGATCTTCTTGTACATCGACCTGAATCAGGCGGCCGTAGAAAGGCTTTTGGGACTGCGGTAGGGGGAATACCGAACCTTCGGCAAACAGACGGACGCCCCGCTCGCGGTAAGGATGCTGCGAAGCGGAAAAGCGGTTTTCCACTTTGCCGCGGTGACCGACCAAATGATAGAAAATCGGCTTGGCCGACCAATCGATTTCATCGTGCGCCGGCAGATAACGGGACAGCATGACGACGGCATCGGCGCGCTCAACCGCAGGCAATTCAAACGGCTCCGGCTCGCTGAAAGCAAATTGTCCTTTGCCGACGCTGCGGTCGCCGCCCAAACCGGTGTCCTCGAGCCAGCGCAGCACCGGCCGCCAAAACGCCGCGTCCTCGGCATAGAACAGAAACCATAAGCCGGTGTGCTCTGCAAAAGATACCCCTGTGCGCATGAACAGTTGCCCTTCTGCGGTGGCCAGGCCGACTCGGTCGACGGCGTTGCCCTGCGCCATAACCTCTCGAATCTCCGGCGCCTTGAATGTCGCGGCTTCGTTTTTGCCCATCAAGATATTGCCGCAGAGCTGAAGATCCTTTTCCGTTTCTTCCGCATACAGAAGAGAGGCAAAAATTGACGGCCGCGTCAGTCGACCGGTAATGATCTCGGTAAAGAGCGAATGGGAGACGAACGCGAGTCGGTTCAGTTTTTTGTTCAACTCGACGATTTGGATGAGGGCCTGCTTTGGAGTCAGCTTCGGTTTTTTCTTTTGCAGCTCGGCGGTAAATTTTTGTATGTCGGGCGTCTGCAGCGGCGGCAGAATCGGCATGGGGAAAAACCTCAGCGTCTCTCGGCCGGCGAACGAGCAGGGAAAAGCCGAGCTGACCGCTACCGGCGGCGAGTCCGGCAGGCGTTTAAGCAGCTGCTCGAAATCGGGCGGCTTATGTATCCATCGTGCGCCCCATATCATCGCGCCGAAAAGGGTATCGGAGCGGATCGGCGAAGCAAAGGCGCAGCGCGGTCTAAGCGTAACGGCATACAGTCCCATACTTAGGCTCCCTGCGCTTGTTTTTCGTGGTTAAAAAGCTTTTCGAAATTTGCTACGAAATCTTTGACGTCTTTGACTTCATTGAGCGAAACAGGTTTGCCGTTTTTGCCGTTACGATAATAATCCTCAACCGGCCGCCATTCGATGTAAAGATCTTCAAAATACACCCTGCCGCTGCCGCGGCTGCCGGCGCCGCCCAAATAGCTGTCCTCCAGCAGCGCCAGGCCGCTGAACAGCCGCTTGAGCAGAATTATATCGCTATCCTGATAAATATCTACCATCATTTCGACCTTAAAGGCGGCGCCGGCCGGCACGCGCTCCAACGGCCGCGGATTGGCGGCGGAGGTGACGCGGTCGAGCGCATTTTCGGTCTTGATTTCCGTATAGATGTTTTCGCCCAAATATTTTTCCAGATCGCTTTTGGTCAGATATTTTCTTTTTCCACCTGACGGGTTTTCTTCATCGATGAGGTAAGCGTCGTAAACGGTCAACCGCGAAGGACCGGCAACTTGGCGGATATTGGTGTCGGAGGACGAAACGCCGAACAAGCGGCACACTTCGCAATTACCGCAGTCGCAGGGCTGAAATTTGCCGGGGGTTTTAACATTGAATTTCGGCCCATCTTCATGACTCCACTCCAAAAGATGGCGCAGTTTGCCTTTAAGGGAAGAGCCGGGGATGTAGGGTTCTTCGGTGATCGGGTGTTTGATGACCGGATTGTCGACGCCGCCGATCTCGATGCCCTCGGAGGACCCGCCGATGTGCAGGCCGGTGAACACCACCATCCGCGCGCGGATATAGTATTTGCCTTTAAGTTTGAGATCCATAACAAGTCCTTTCATCTTCTTTGGTTACGATATTTGTGGAAAGCCAAAACAGCCGTCAAAAAGTCCATGAAGCGCAGAAAATCCGCATTGGTTTGCAAAAGTTGCGCGTCGAAACACGTTTTGAAAAGTTTATAAAACTTTTCGGGAATGAGCTCTCTGCCCACGGCATAGGCCAATTCCGGCAGCAACAGAGCGACTGTTTCCCGATTAAAAAGATGGTTGGGGTCTTCTTTCTCGACTTTTCTCTGAACGGCCTTTAAACTGTGAAAGACTTTGCGCAGTTGAGTGGGCTTGAGCTTGTCTTTGAATTTCTCTGCAATGCAGTCCGCCCAGCCGTTTTCTTCGGCAAACTGGGAGACGGATACGTCTTTGAATGTTTTCTTTTCAGCTTTTAAATTGTTGATATCCTTTATGATGCTGTCTATTATTTGTTCATCTTTTTGCTTCCCTTCTGCCTGCCCTCTTTGATTAGGAAAGCTTTTTCCACCATATGTAACTGCACCTGGTCCATTCATTTTCTTTTCTCCCTGTTTTTTAAACCGGCATACGACGCGGGCACAATCATGGCCTTCATGGCCTGACGCACGGATTCGATCAGATTCAGTCGCTCATCCTCAAGCACCTCCTTTCGAATTCTTCGCGATAATGCATAATAGGCTTTGGGGATCCACATCGGGTTTTCACGGCCGTTGCGGAAATGCTGCAGATGCAGCCGATGCAAAAGATAGACGATCGAGCGCGGCACGGAGCGGCTCCGCACGGCTTCCGCCAGGCGAATGCCGAAATCGATCAGATCGGCAAACTCGTCCCATTCCAGCACCTTGCCGAAAATAGATACATGATTGCGGGTCCGGCCTTTGACCTCCGTTTCTTTGGCCTGATGTAGGGCGCGGTCGGCAAGCTCGGCAAAGCGCTGAATCGGATAGTTCGGCTTGACCAGAACGATTCCGGCGGACAAGTGCAGATTGGGATTGCCGCCCGCAAAGCGCTGGAACTCGTTGCGGATGCGCAAAGCCAAATGCAGCGTCTGCTCCCACGGCCCGATGACCAGCAGGTCGTCGCCGCCGGAGTAAACCAGGTAAAACAGGCTTTCGAGCAGGCCGCGCCGCGGATCGTTCTCCTCAAGGCTGCTTTCCCATGTTCGGGTTTGCTCCCGACAGATTTCGTTGAGCCAACCGGCGAAAAAGAAATCGAACTGACTGCTCAGCGCCGCCAAGCGGGAAATGGTCGGTCGGTCGAAACCGGCGCTGAACAAGAGTCCCAAGCGATCCACGTCCATCTTTAACACGCCGAGGTAATCGGCACCTTCGCCTAGGGAGGCTATTTCCTCAAATTCCAGCATCTCATCGCGATGAAAGACCAGTTCCTGCTCGGATTGACGAACCGATTTCTGCACGATCGGCGCCGCGCCGCCTAGGAACTGAAATCCGTAAGAGATATTTGTCAGCGGAATTTCAAATTTGCCCGGCTTATTCAAAGACAAAACAAAAAGTTCTCCCTCGGCGTCACGAACAAAAGCAGCGTATTGCTTTTCGTCAAGCAGATAAGCGGTCGATCTCTCTTCAGGCAGGTCAAAGTCAATTGCATTAAATCCGGCTAACGGCTGTGAACCATATGTAAAGATCAAATAACCATCGTTGACCCGCGGAATCCAACCGCCGATTTCTTTGTGAGTTTCGCAATCTCGACAGGGCTTTCTCTGATTTCCCTGCAGGACAGCCGGATGAATGCCGCAAATCGGGCAGAGCTCCTGCATGGCGTCGATTGTGAAAACCTGGGGTTTTTTCGCTAAAAGCGGCAGGTATTTTTGCAGCTTTTTTTCCGACAATCTGTCGTCGATTTTGCGATAGACCGTTGCAAACCGTTCCGACTGCACAAAGTCGGCGACGGCTATCTCCACCCAGGCCGTCACCAAACCGATCTCGCCGCTGTAGGTGTTCAGCAAATATTCCTGCAGCATCTCTTCATATTCGACAAGCCGTTGCCGGACGTCCTCCGTGTTCGGCAACAGCAAATCGAAATTGCCGCCGCCGCAATAAAGAATATTGGTGATCGGCAGGTCGAATCGGCGACGAAACCATTCCGCCAACGTCTGATTGAGCAATGACAAATAGAAAGAGCGGCCTCGGAGACGTTTGGCCGTGCCTTTCGTCTCATCGCCCCTGGTGATGCGATAAATCCATGCCTGGATGCCGGAAAGATCGCCGCGCAGGAGCAGACAAGGTTTGCTTTCCGGAGGTGTGTAGCTGCGCAGATTATTGAGGATATCTGCGAAAAGGTTTGCAGACCAGTCAAGATCGACCAGGCAGGCGGCAATAGCCGCCGTCATTCGGCTGTGATCAAAGAGGGACACATCCGGTATGGTGCGCAGTTCATCCTTTTCCCACGGCGTAGCGCCGGGCATAAAGGAGGTATACACTTTTAATAGATAAAATAGCGTGGTCAGGTCGGCAGATTGGTAGGTGCGGCCGGTCGTGATCTTTTGCAAAGACTGCATGAATTCATTCCACAAATCGACATAGCTGCCTTCGGCCAGCTGAGGCTGATCTATGGGAAAAACCGTGTCCGCAAGCTCGAGTTTTTGCAGTTGATGATATTTTTCTTCTACCTGATCGTTTTCCAAACGTACTCGCGAAACGGCAGCCGTCAAAGCCGACAAGTGGGGCGATAGTTGATCACGTTCTTCCTTTTCCCGTTCTCCGGCAGCCAGCCAATCGGCCAACTGGACGATGAGGGCAGCCGGGTCATTTCCCGTTTGATGGTGATGCAGCGTCAATCGAATCAATTCATCCGCCCGTTCGCCCCAGTATGGCCGGGAAGAACGGAAAAAGGCCTCGGTGAGTTGTTCGTGTTTCATTTTCATTTCGCTGAGGTAACGCTGCGAAAGCTTGCCGATATCGTGCAGCAGTGCCGCCAGGATGATGGTTTCCTTATCAGTCATGGCTTCCTCATGGGTTTCATCTTTTGCCGGTTTGTAACGGAATAATTGGAAAACAAACCTGCCGACAGTTTTGAGCGGATGGACGCTGAGCAGGCTGCGGCAGGCATTGTGAAGGCAGGATTCAAAAAATTGCTAAAACGTGTAGCACGGCGATGCAGCAATCCGCCGGATTTCTGCCGACGAGACTGAACGATTTCGACGGTTCGAATTAAGGCGATTCCCTCCCCAAAGCTAAATTAAATTAGCGAATTTTATTTCATTGTCAACTAAAAAATCTCGCCGCAGAGAAAAAAGGGGGGATGGAGTCGGGCGCTCGCAGCGCTTTTAGAGGAATAAAACCGTGTCCTGCAGGTTGCGGTAAATCTGATGGGGAGCTGAGGCACTCATCGGTACTTGTACAGGCGGAAACGTTGGGCGCTCATTTTGCCCGGCTCTAAACGAATGTGTCGGCCCTGGTGCGTCTGGTCGCCGTTGAGCCGACGAATCGGCTGGGGGGCGCCGCCGACAAAGCGGACCTCCTGCGCCCACAATATGCCGGCGCGCTCGTCTTCGGGGCCGGCCGATTCGAAGGTAATCGTGAGCCCGGCGCCCGCGACAAGGAACTCGTTCCGAGACAAGACCCACAGCAGGCCGCCGCTGCGTTCCCAGGATTCTCGGTCGTACTGAACGTTGACGACAAAATCGCCGGCAATCAGCCGCTGCGGTTGGCGTTGTTCCGGCCCTTTGGAAAGCAGTCCGAAGGACAGAGCGCCCGGGTAACCTTCGAGAAGGAACGGCGCCATGCCGGCGAGCAGACCGTAGGCGTCGGCCAGCGCGGCTCGCGTTTCCGCATCGATCGACTCGATGGCGAAGGGGCTGAATCCCATAGCCTTATGCTGCCCGAAGGCGTAAAGGGCCTGGACGCCGTTGTTCGGACCTGGTTGGATTTCGGGAATGAACAGCGGGTTGTCGGGACGGCGGTATTGGGCCGTCCAATCGGTAAAGTCGCCGAAATAGATGTCCGGAGCCGCAAAATCGATGTGCGGCGCCGCCGCCTTCCAGATCTCCAGGTTGTGCGGCAGCGGTCCGCCGCTTGCATATTGGCCGGGCTGATAGCCGGGACGAATGAGCGCGGCGTTGACAAACATCGGCAGAGGGTATTCGGCCTTGCCGCGCTCGGCGACCTGATCGATGTAGCGCGCCAAGTGCCAAGCCATGAAAAAATCGTCGGTGAGCGGGGAAGGGCCGAATACCTCCGACCAACTGCCGCTCGTGCGGAAGCCGCCGGAGGACCAGGCCTGCCGCAGCGTCGGGTGCAGACGCTCTTTTTCCTGCATCAGGCGGGTTATCAGTTCACTCGGTACCGGCGCTTGAAAAAGGCTTTCGGCGACGACGCTGCGGTCGCGCGAGTCGGGGATGATGCCGACTTCATTCTCCACCTGTACCAGGATGACGGTATGCGCGACGCCGTCGACTTGGCGGAGGTGCCGCATGAGCGCTGCAAAGGCGCGCGCATCGGCCTCCAGATTTGCGCGGCTGAACGGTGAAAGGATTTCCATCCCGCGGCCGGATTTGTCCTGGGCGCGCGGAAAGCGCTGCGTATCGATTTTGACCCAGGAAGGGACGTAGCATGACATGCAGTTTTTCCACGAGCCGAACCAGAGGAGAACCAGCCGAATGTTGGCCTTGCGCGCATCCGCGATCAAGCCGTCGACGAGGCCAAAGTCGAATTGCCCCTCGGTCGGTTCGATCATCTCCCAGTAAACCGGGGTCAGCAGCGTGTTGAGGTTGAGCGCAGCCAGATTCGGCCAATGAGGATGCAGATAGTCCGGAAACGCGGACGAGTTGCCGATTTCGCCGGCGAGCATGAGAAAGGGTTTGCCGTCGACGATCAGCCTGCTTGTGTTTCCGTCATTTTGCAGGTAGGGCAGCGGCGATTTGCAAAAGCCGGACAGTATCGGCAGAATCACTTGCCATAGGATTAATAAAATTTTCGTTTTACTGATCATTCAGTTAAACCGGGGAGATGCCTGCAACGATTTTATTTGATGAACTTTGAGTAACAGTCAGCAAGCCGCTTTTCCCACCCTGGAGGGGGAATTGGCGGTCAAACGCCGCCGTTCAAAATGCCCTGCATCGGTTGAAACCGATGCAGGGCATCGTTTACGGTTATTTCAGGAGCGTCAGTTTGCGGCTCAACACCTCGGATCCCGCCTTAAGCTGATAGAGATAGATGCCGCTGCTCAAATCGGATGCATCGATCATGATGCGGTGTTCGCCGGCGGCACGCAGGTCGTGCAGAAGGTTTTTGACCAGGCGGCCGTCGACGGAATAGAGATCCAACCTCACCCATTCTTCCCGCGGCAAACTAAAGCGGATTTGGGTGGAGGCGTTGAAAGGATTGGGATAGTTTTGCGCAAGCTCCACAGTCGAAGGGAGAAGAACCGGTTTTTGTTTTACGGCCGCCATTTTTCCGGCCAAAACCGCATTGCCGAACAAAGTCGAATTGCGCCAAGAGTCGTTGTCCGGAGACCACCAACGGGCCATGGTTTCCCGGAATCTCTGCGAATCGCCGTCGTTGTCGTTGACCTGGATCTCAAAGCCGAACTCGTGGCCTTCCGCCGGATCGATATCGTGCAGGTCGCTGAACGGGATAGCGATTTCGAACGCCCAACCGTATTCGGTATCGGCAAAAGCGTGTTTGCTGTTGGGATAGTTACTGGCGACCGTATTGTCGTGCAGGATCCACCGCGTTTGTTTGTCGTTCTTGTCGTAGGTGCCGGACTTTTCATTGAGTCCGTCGAAATAGAGCTCGATGCCGTCTTTTTCCCAAGCCTGTCCGGTGGTGGTTTCCTGTACATCATCGACGACGTCGATGTAGAGGTAAAAGTTTTCGTCATCCCAAGCCGCTTTAAAGTTCATCCAGAGGTCGTTCCAGTCGATCGGCTCCTGGTATTGATCCTCGGGAATCGTCACATAGGTGTTTTGCGAAACGGTGGGAATCGTATGCCAAATGTCGTCCAGTTTGCCGTCGATCACCGGCGGCTGGTCGATCCGGCGGACGTCAAGTACGTCGGAAACGGTCCGTGCCGGATCCAAGACGGCGGAACCGTGATTGATGGTTTGCGTCCAGGGATTCAGTCCGGGATATTTCCAGCGGTAATAGACCACCTCGCCCTCGCCGGGGCCGTCGTTATCGCCGGTCTGCGTTTCGAATCCGAAGACGCGACCGACTTCGATGTTGAGATCCGGGTAGGGAATCGCGACTTCCAGATTGTAGCCGTGCTCAGTCAGGGCAATGGCCCACTCGATGACCGAGGTATCGAACCCCCAGTTGGCGCCGCTGCTGCCGTAGCCGACGTCGATGACATTGTCCGCTTCGGCTTCGTCAAAGGTCCAGCGAAGCTGAATGTCGTCAACCCCGTCGTAGACGCCGGTGCCGCGGCTTTCGTCGCCGTCGAAATAAAGCTCGACATTGTCGGCCTGCCAAGTCGCCTGGCCGGGATCTCGGTACAAAATATCATCCTGAACGCATACCCAGATGTAGAGCATGTTGTCTTTCCATACCATTCGGTGCATGACATAAAAATCCCACCAGTCGAAAATCGGCTCGCGAACTCCTAAATAGCAGGCTGTATCCGGCGCAGCAAACACGTTCGAATAGACTTCAGGATCCATCAGTCCGTCGATGACCGGCGCTTTGGCGGCCTTTGGCACATGTAAAACACCATTCGCGTCGAACCAGCTCGGCGCCGCGTGGAGAGATCCCGCAAATGCAGCGGCAATTATTAATGCTGCAATGATTCCACCCTTCATCATTTCTCCTCCATCTCTCTACAGGTTTAATGGTACATGTTGCTTGACATGCCGATGCATCTTATTCTACAAGCATACCCCACCACCTCCCTTCCTGATAGAGCCGCTTTGCTCAAGTGTTCAAGAATTTTAAAAAATATTCATCTTAATGTCAAATGATATTTAACAGTCACAAAATCCGTAAAAAAATCGAAAGGAAAGCGGCCAAGGCGGATGCACATAAAGCCGGAATAGGTCAACCCCCTTGGTCAAAATTTGCGGAAAAAATATTAACCGGCAGGAGCAGGGGAGGATGAGGAAAGAAAACTTGCGGCAGACAAAAGCGGAATGGCATCGTGACGTCGCCCTCCGGCCGCTCCTGAACGCTTTATTCTAAACAAGCTCGGAGGGACGGAGATGGGCGTTAATAAAAAACGATCTGGTCTTTTTTATCGCTCCTGCCATTACTGCCTATTGCTTTTGTCTGCCGCAATCAAAACGAGATGCGGTGTTCAGCCGCGCGATCTGATTTAGCGAATCAGCACCAGTTTGGTTGTCAGCGACTGCTCGCCGGTTTCCAGGCGGCAAAAATAGGTGCCCGAGCATGTCGGAACGCCGTCTTGATCTTTGCCGTCCCAAACCATACGGAACTTGCCGGGACTGTTCGCTTTTGCGCTGAAGGTGCGAATGCGCCTGCCCTGAAGGTCAAACACGGAAAGCTCCACTTCGCCCGCTTTGGGTAAATCGTATTCGAGTATTGTGGATTGGTTGAACGGATTGGGAAATGCCTTCAGGCTGTACCGGCGCGGCAGAACGGGCTCGTTACGGTCCGAAACGCCGACGGTCGTATCGCCCTTGGCCTTGAAAAGGAACGACTGCAGCTGAAACAGCTTGCCGGCGCTGCTGCCGGTGAATTTGAGATAGAGATCATGGCGTCCTTGAGCGGCTTCGACCGGAGCCGTAAAGGTCTGAAAGGTTTTCCAGTCGCCGGTTGAGCTGATCCGGCACTCGCCGATCTTGCGGCCCGTTTCGAGCGAGTCGAGCCAGACCTCGACCGTGCCGCCGTCGCCGACGCAGGAGGCGACGATTTTGAGCGAATCGGGCTGCTTGGGATAGTCGGCGCCGCCGAATTCGACGCCGGCGTACATCGCCCAATCGCCGTTATGGATGTTGTCCAAAAGATAGGACCCCTGGCGGGTGTAAAGCCGCGAGTTGCCCCACTGATTGGCATAACATTCCGCCCAGATCGGCGAGTAGGCATCGCGGTAGATGTAGAGATCGAAATCCGCCTGCCGGCCGATGACATAGAGTCCCTGCTTGTTGCCGGTAAAGGCGTTGTACTCCGGCTGCTGCACGTCCATGGTGGAGACTTTGATCGGCGCGCCGATCTGCGTCCAATAAAAGCCGTCGGCGCTGTAAAATCCGGTAAGGTTGTGGTTGTAGCGATAGATCTTGAGCCAAACGGGACTGCCGACGGTGTTTTCGACTTCATAGCGCGTCTTGTCGAACGTAAAGACGATGATCGGTTTTCGGGCGGCGTCGACCGTGCAAAAGAGCCGGGCGTTGAGATTCTGCAGTCCGGTCATGATGCGGATGCCCGCCTCTTCGTTCGGCGCCTGCGGGGCAAAATCAACGCGGGTGATTAGGGCATAGTTGTGTTCGGCGTCGTTCTTGACGACGGTGTTGTGCTGATTTTTCGGTAAAAGGCGCAGCCAGCCGGGACGGTCGGTTAAGGAATAGTTCATCTGCGGGCAGTAGCCCAGGCGCCGCCACTCGGGATTCAGTTTTTCCGAATCAAAGAAATCGGATTTCGGCACCATCCAGGGAATGCCGCTCGACGGCAGGTCGGGGGCCTTCATCGGCTCGTTGATCGGAAAATCGGCGATCGGTTTGTCGTCTACATAGCGGACTTGGCTGAGCAGTCCTTGACGGCCGAGGCCGCGCCATTCCTCGGTGCCGAAGGAATGGTACATCACCCACCAGGTGCCGTCGTCCAGCTCGACGGCCGGCGAGCAGTGGTTGGGCAGATTGTAAAGCGAACCGCCCTTTTTGGGGTCATTCTCGTTGAAAAAGTTGCCGAGAAACTCCCAGGCACCCGGATCATCGGTCAAGGTGCGGCTGCGCATGACCCTTTGTGTGGCGTAAATATGGATGGCAAAAGAGTAATAGTACCAGCCGTTGCGCTTCCACATCACCGGTCCTTCGGCCCAGCTGTAGGGGTAGGTCGGCGCGGGGTTGATCCAGCAGAGATTGAGGATCACGCCGGTCGGCTGCGCGTCGTCGCCGAGCTGGACGATCCAGTTGTTGGACTGGCCGTTCTTGACCAACAGGTACCAGCTGTTGTCGTCGTCGATAAAAATCGAGTTGTCCATGCCGAGGCCGGGCACCTGCGGCGGACATTCGATTTCTTTCGGCTGACTCCACGGCCCTTCCGGTCTGTCGGCGGTGACAAAGTACATGCGCGCAGCGCGGCCGAAGAAATGCCAATATTTGCCGTTGCGAAAGACGAGGTGACCGCCCCAGATGCCGTCGGCAGGATTGGTGCCCCAAAGCGGCCAGGAGTTGTCCACCGGATGCGAGATCGCCTCCCAATGCACCAAATCGGTCGAGTGATAGATGATCGGCGTGGTCGAAAAGGAGGAGCCGGTGGTGTAAAAGTCATTGCCGACGCGGGTTAAGGTGCAGTCCGGGTGATCGCCGGGAATGATCGGGTTCATAAAAGTAAGAAAGGAGGGCGAACGCCCCAAAAGAGCGCTGCCGGTAATCGTGAGCAGGAGTAGCAATTGAAAAATGGATCGCTTCATCATACTTTCTTTCCTCGATGCTGGTTAATCTTTGGGATGTTGCCAACTTAACTTTTCGGTGTCGATAAATTAAGAAAAACCGCATCAAAATCAAGGAAAGAAAGGGTCTTGGTCAGGGGTGTGAAAACAGCTCGTCCGAATAACAAAAGGCGACATTACGCGGGCTTGCTATGGGGGCAGAACATCCCCCGCTTTAACCCGTTGCGCTGCTCAATCTATTTTTTCCTCAACATCCAGATCGGAGATGAGGCAAACCAGAGCAGCATTCCAAAGAGCATGAGGCGGTAATGTTCCTCCAAGGGAATCCTATTGGTAAAGACCAGGACGGCGGGGATGAGGGTCAGCAACAGTCCGATCAGGGAAATGATTTTGGCAATCCACATCACTGTCTGCCTCCTTTCCGAATGACTTTTTGTTCGAGCGCACTTGCAGCGACAAAGATCAGGACGGCCATGAACCACCCGGGCAGCGCTTTGAAATAGATTTCCAGCGGCGTCAAGAAGGCAAAAATTAAAGTGACCAGCCAGGCGGCGGCAGCCGGCCAACTGAAAAGCAGGCGCCTTTTCTCTGCAAAGTTGCTTTCCAGTCCCAACCGCGGCAGCAGCCAAAAGTCGGCGAAAATGACGGCGCCCATGGGCATGAGCATAAGGCCGTAAAAGGCGACAAAGTCGAGCAGCTTCATCATAATCGCCGGAAAGAGGGCGGCGATGGTTGTGATCATGCCCACGGCCAAGGTCATTTTCCAGCGGCTCCAGTTGGGGGTAACGGTCTGCAGGGCCAAACCGGCGCGGTAGATGGTCGGATTGGCGGTGGTCCAACTGGCGATCACCACGCAGACGGCGCCGGCCGCTCCGGCGCCCAGGTAGGCAATCGGTCCGGGAGCCACATTGCCCATGGCCGCGGCGCACAGAATTCCGGAGGCAATCCAGGCGATATAGTGACCGAGGTACATGCCGAAGGCGCTGAAAAAGCCGTACTGCCACTTGGGCGCATAGCGCAGAATCGACATATCGGCCATACCGATATGCATGGCCAAATTGGCGAACCAGGCGAAAAAGATGACGTGCCAAATCGTGAACTGCGACTGCCCTTCCACCGCTTGGCCGGTCCATATTTTTTCATTGGCGACGCGCCAAAAGTCGCCCAAAGAGTGCACGCCAAGCATGGGCAGGACGGCGATCGCCGCCGAAACAAAGACCAAAAACATCCACGGCGCGGCGATTTGACCGACATTGGAAATCTTTTCGAATCCCAAAATGGCCAGCAGAGTGACCACGGCGCCCACACCCAGCACGACAAGCACCCATTGCAGACTATTGGGGTACATGTCGTTCAAGGTCGGCATGGTCATGTGGAAAGGAATGCCGACCGCCGTTGCGGCCACGGAAATCATCGATCCGGCCAGGAAGCAGAACATGACGGCGTTGACAATGTTGTAGAAAAAAGTGACTCCCGGCCCGGCGATCTTGCGCGCCTGCCAATACATATTGAGCCGCGTCTTGACGGCAATGGGGGCGCAGACGAAAGCCCAGCTGAGTACCGCAAGCAGGTTTCCGATCAGCAGCCCCACGAACAGATCGAACGCCGTGACGCCGTGGGCGACAAACAACGGGCCGATGACGAATTCGGTGCCGGCGACATGCTCACCGGCATACAAGCCCATGAAATTGGCCGCCTTTTTCAGTTGGTGCGGCGCAACCGGTTCGCGATCGAATTCATACAATGCATCCAACCGCTCGGCCAAGGATCTCTTTTCCGTCGCCATACGCACTCTCCTGTTGAGTTCTCTCTCGATTGCAAAGCCATCGATCTGCGCTGCCGCGCCGAAACGGCCGCGATGTTCGGCTTTGGGTCGAAACGGCCGCGGCGGAAGCAGCGCCGGTTCAGCGCCTTTCCCCCTCGATTTTCTGCTGATAACGGCTGCGCCGGTATTCTTCGACCGGATCGATCGGCAGCAGCTTTTCCAGGCGCGCCGCCGCAACGATCGGCCGCACGTCGGCCTGCAGCAGGGCGCGGTTCAAGATGCGGTTGGCCGCGATAATCTCATCGGCATCTTGAGCTTGTTTGAGCTCCCCTTCCGGAACAAGCATGGCGCGGGCCAAGCACTGCTGCAGCGAATCGATCGAATGCAGCACGGCGTGAATCCGATTCTCGCGGCTGCTGCACTGATCGATCATATAGGCCCAGTTCTTGTCGCTTTTTTCATTTGCCACTACGCGTCCGGAAACCAGTTCGTAAAAAATGCGCGCCATTTCCGCATTGGGTTCCACGGCGTGGTCGTCGTCGGCAGCGTATCGGCTGTTGAAATGAAAGCCGCAGCGCATGTTTTCGGCAATGAGTCGCGCCACTATCTGCTCGATGTTGGCGCCGTGAAAATGATGGCCCAAATCGACCAGAACGCCGGTGTTTCCTCCAAGGGCTTTGGCAAGGGCAAATGCCGTTCCCCAATCGGGAATGGTGGTGCTGTAGGTGCCGGGTTCAAAGACCTTGTACTCGATGAGCATCCAAACGTCGGTGCCGGCGGCTTGGCGGATGTGCAAAAGACTCTCTTTTGCCAGCTCATAGTTGCGGCGCAGGGAAATCTGCCCCGGATAAGAAGAGCCGTCCGGCAGCCAAATCGTCACCAGTTTGCTGCCCAGGTCCTGGGCAATGCGACATGCCAGAAGGCTTTGTTCGATATAGCGCTCGCGCGTCTGCTTTTCTTCGGCGGAAAGCGAATTGCGGTGCGAGCCGCGCAAAAAGTAGGTCGGACTGATGGAGCCAATTTTGAGCTCTCGTTCTGCAGCCAGTTTGTGCGCCTCGACCGCTTTTTCCCACGAAGCGACGCCGCTTTCCTCGGCAAAGTCCCAAAGCACGTGCATCGCAACGGCTTCAACGGCACCGGTCAGACGGCGTACCACCGCCGCATCGTCCAATTTTTCGGCCAGGTTGCGCGCCGCCCCGGGCGGCGTATAGTCGCCGAATCGCCCGCCGCCGAAGCGTCCGAACACCCAACTCGGCACCTCCACGGTAAAGCGCTTGACCGCCTCGACGGCGCCTCGTACCCTTGCGGCGCCGAACTCCAGTTCCAGAGCCGACAAACCCCATTTCACCTGTTCTTCCGTCATCATTACGTTATCTCCATTCGTGATTCATAAGCTGCGCCGCAAAAGGCTTGGCAAAAATTCGTCTTGAAAGCTGTTCAATAAGCTGCTCGTATTCCCCCCAATTTTATCCGACCGCTTGGCTCAAGGCCGTTCGAGATCGTACTCGGCGCCGATTTCGTGATACAATAGATCGGCCGGGATGATGCGGTGCTCGGGCGGGGTTTCGCTCTGTGCGCTAATCCGCTGCAGCAGCATGTCGACGGCTTGTCGACCCATTTTGTAGGGGTGCTGATAGACGGTCAGAAATGGCACGCCCAGCCGCGCCACGATGTCGTTGTCGCCGAATTCGGCGAGCAGAACATCATCCGGAATGCGTTTGCCGCTGCGCAGAAGCGCACGTCCCGCACCGAACGCCACCAGACCGCCGATGCTGACCACGGCGTCCACCTTGACCCTGCGCTGCAGCAGATCGATCATTCCGCGCTCGGCATCGTCGACATCGACCTGGCAGCGGACGACCAGATTTTCGTCGAAAGGCAGGCCGACTTCGGCCAATCCCTGACGGTATCCCTCGAAACGTCGACGAGCGACATAAAGATTTTCCGTGGGACCGAAATAGGCGATCTGCCGCTTGCCGGCGGCATAAATGCGGTGCACCACCTTTCTGCTTGCCTCTGCGTCGTCGATAGTCACGGCGTCGACGGTCAGCCCGTCGATCAGGCGGTCGTAAGCGACGATCGGAATGCCTCGGTCGCGCATGCGGCGCAATAGAACCGTGTTGCTTTCTCCAGGCACCGCGTCGATGAGGATGCCGTCGACCAGCAGCGAGGACAAGAACTGCAGGCTCCTTCGTTCCAGCTCCGCCTGCTCGTCGCTGACCATAATGATCGCCTCGTAGCCGCGTTCACGCGCTCGCTCATAGATTCCGCGGGTCACCTCGGAAAAGAACGAAATGCGCAGATTCGGCACCACCACGCCGATCATAAGAGACTGCTGTTTGACCAAACTTCGCGCCAGCAGGTTCGGCTGATAACCGACCTCTTCGGCAAGTTCTTTGACCCGCCGGCGCATTTCCAAGGAAATGTCGTCGGCGTCGCGCAGAGCTTTGGAGATCGTCGCGGGCGTAACGTTCAGCAAGGCGGCCAAATCGCGCAGAGTTACGCGCTTTCGTTTCGGCATCATTTCCTCCTGCATGAGCGTTCGCTGGTCGGCGGGCCTGCGCCGCGGGCGAACGCGTTTTCTAAATCGATTAAGAGCAAATTAATATGCGGAATTTTTGTAGTCAAGCGGTTTTTCGAAAAATATCGACAAATAATCGCTTAAAAAAACGCAGAATGGGACAAAGAGTTTTGGTGTGGAATGGAAAAATGCGGCGGTAAAAAAGGAGAGGGGTGGCGCTCAGCGGATCTCTTTGCCGAAAGGAGTCAGAGCCAAAGTCGCCAATTTGGCGTGCTGCTTGGCAAAAGGAAGGCCGATAATCGTCACGGCCAGCAGCAGGGCAAAGATGAGATGCGTCAGGGCGATCCAAATTCCCCCGATGAACAGCCAGATGATATTGAACAGGGTGCCCAAGCAGCCGGACGAGGTCGGCTTGGAGACGATCTCGCGGCCAAAGGGAAACAGCGCCAACAGCGCCAGCTTGAAGCACTGCAGACCAAAGGGAATGCCGATGATGGTCAGGCAGATCAGGACTCCGCCGACGAGGTATTCGAGGGCGATGATGAACCCGCCGAGCAAAATCCACAATAAATTTCCTAGAAAACTCATGGCCGCCTCCTCATTAAAAGGTCGATTTGTTTACGGCTCTTTTGCCGTCGGGTTTCATCGGCTTCGGCGTTCGCCGGCATGCTGCCGATGCAGGGTTCTGCTCAGCGCTCCGCCAACATTTTGTTGATGGCCGCGGCCGCGCGTCGGCCTTCGCCCATTGCCAATATGACCGTTGCCGAGCCGCGCACAATGTCGCCGCCGGCATAAACGCGATCCATCGAGGTCTTGCCGTTTTCGTCCACCAAAATGTGCCCGTGACGGTCCGTCGCCAATCCTTCGCAGGTCTGTCGGATCAGCGGATTGGCCTCGTTGCCGATGGCGACGATCACGGTATCGAACTCCATGAGGCTCTCGCTGTTTGGGATCTCCACCGGACGACGTCGCCCCGATTCATCCGGTTCTCCCAGCTCGTAAGAGATCGTCTCGACGGCGCGTACCCGTCCCTGTTTGTCGCCCAAAATGCGCTTGGCGTTGCGCAGAAAATGAAAAATGATCCCTTCTTCCTTGGCATGATGCACTTCCTCGACCCGCGCCGGCATCTCTTTTTCGGTGCGGCGGTAGATGACATGCACCTCTTCCGCGCCGATGCGCAGCGCCATGCGCGCCGCATCCATGGCTACATTGCCGCCGCCGAGCACGGCTACCTTTTTCGAACGGTAAATGGGCGTGTTGGCTTTGTCGACGGCATAGGCCTTCATCAAATTGGCGCGCGTCAGATACTCGTTGGCGGAAAAGACGCCCACCAGATTTTCGCCTTCGATGCCCATAAATTTAGGCAGACCGGCGCCGGCGCCGATGAATACGGCGTCAAAACCGTCCTTTTCCAAAAGGTCCTGCAGTTTGCGCGTGCGGCCGACGAGAAAGTTATAGTTGATCACCACGCCCATGCGCAAAAGGGTGTTGACCTCGATCTCGACGATGCGCTTGGGAAGACGAAACTCCGGAATGCCGTAGATCATCACGCCGCCCGGTTTGTGAAAGGCTTCAAAGATGACTACATCGTGGCCCGCCTTGCGCAGGTCGGCGGCGGCGGAAATCCCGGCAGGCCCGCTGCCGATCACCGCAACCCGTTTGCCGGTCGGCGGCTGTATCGCAGGCAGCGAGATATGCCCCGATGCCTGTTCGCGATCGGCGACAAACCGTTCTAATCGGCCGATTGAAACCGCTTTGTCGATGCTCTTTAGGCTTTTGCCGACCGTGCACTGTTCCTGGCACTGGTTCTCCTGCGGGCAGACGCGGCCGCAGATGGCCGGCAAAAGGCTCGCCTCCTTGATGATGGCGATCGACTTTTGATAGTCGCGGTCGACGATCGCTTGGATGAAAGCGGGAATGTTGATGCGCACCGGACAACCTTCGACGCACGGCGCGTTTTTGCATTGCAGGCAGCGCATGGCTTCGACGATCGCCTGCTCTTCGAAATAGCCCAGTGCGACCTCGTTTTGATTGCGAATGCGCTCCGCCGGTGGTTGTTCCGGCATAGGCTGCGGCGGAATGGCGAGCCTCTCCTTGGGCCGCAGCTGCTTACCGTCCAGTTCCTGCAGCAGAGCGGCTGCTTCGCGTTGCAGTTGTTCAGGTGTTTTCATATTGTCGCAGTCGATTGAGTTCCGGATTGAGTCGGCAGTGGTATTCTTGATGAGCTTTTTCCTCGATCTCTTTATAGGCGCGCATACGCAGCATCATATTGTCGAAATCGACCAAATGGCCGTCGAATTCCGGTCCGTCGACGCAGACGAACTTGGTCTCCTTGCCGACGGTTACGCGGCAGCCGCCGCACATGCCGGTGCCGTCCACCATGATCGTGTTGAGGGAAACGACGATCGGCACGTTGAACTCGCGCGTAACCTCGGCGCAGGCCTTCATCATGATCGGCGGCCCGATGGCCACGACGAGATCGGGTTTGGCTCCTGCGCACAGTCGACGCAGCGGCTCGGTCACCAGCCCTTTTTCACCGTAAGAGCCGTCGTCGGTGCAGATTAAAAGCTCGTCGGCAATGGCCTGCATCTCTTTTTCCAGGATCAACAGGCCGTGCGTGCGCGCTCCCAATATCACGATCAGCCGGTTGCCCGCCTGTTTCATGGCCTGGGCAATGGGGTAGAGCGGCGCCGCGCCGATGCCGCCGCCGACGCAGACCACGGTGCCGAATCGTTCGATGTGCGTCGGCTTGCCCAACGGACCAAGAATATGACGAATTTCATCGCCGACTTGACGCTCCGCCAACAAATGGGTGGTCTTGCCGACGGTCTGGAAAATCAGCGTGATGGTGCCGGCCTCGGCATCGGCGTCGGCGATGGTGAGGGGAATGCGCTCCCCGTAATCGGAATCGAGCTGCAGGATGACAAACTGTCCGGGCCGACGCTCGCGCGCAATCAGCGGCGCTTCAACGACAAAGCGGAAAACTTCATCAGAAAGCTGTTCTTTGGCAATGATTCGATGCATCAAATATCCGTCAGATGGGTTGAGACTCTTACTGTCATTGATAGAAAATAAATTATTAAATTTTTCGAAAATAACAAACCCCTTGCAAAACATCATTGGAAAGCCCCTTAAAGCCGTCCAGTCGGCTGAAGCCGCCATGTGGAACGGACAAAAGACAGCGACAGTTTGATCGCTTCAGTATGGGCAAAAAGGGAGGGTGCTGTCGCTAAGGCAGGAGTGAAAAGTGAAAATCGGATTGCGGCAATAGCAGAAATGACAATGCAAAGTCGGACAGAACCTGGAATGCCGGTATGCAGAATTTGGCGCCGGCTGAAGAAACCTCGGCAACTGTCTTGACGCCCGGGTCGCGTGCCGGACAGCCATGTCTCTTTCGACAGGCCTGCCACTTTCCGCTTGCGGATGGCGCGGCATTCAACTATATTTTGCAAAATCCATTCAATCTCGTGGAGCAGAAATGGAAACGAAAAAGAGCCTGCCGTCCAACGCTTATCGGCCGCTGCAGAATGGTGAAGAGTACCTGCCTGTGGTTCCGCCTGACGCCAAGTTACCGGAGGTGACCGCATGGTCCGTGGGGTGGGGGTTGTTTTTTGCGGCGCTGTTTTCGATGGCTGCCGCTTATTTGGGTCTCAAGATCGGACAGGTCTTTGAGGCCGCCATTCCCATTGCCATTCTTGCCGTCGGCTTGTCCGTATTTACCCGCCGCCGGAACGCTCTGTTGGAAAACGTCATCATTCAATCCATCGGCGCCGCTTCGGGCGTCGTCGTCGCCGGCGCCATCTTTACCATACCGGCTCTCTACATTCTTGAACTGAACGCGAATTTTTGGCAGATTTTTCTCGCCTCGCTTTTCGGCGGCTGCCTGGGTATTCTGTTTCTCATTCCCTTCCGTCGCTATTTCGTCAAAGAAATGCATGGACATTTCCCCTTTCCGGAAGCGACGGCGACGACGGAAGTTTTGGTTGCCGGCGAGGCCGGCGGCGAGCAGGCCAAGCTGTTGCTGAAAGCCATGGCCGTCGGCGGTCTTTACGACTTTATCATCGGTACCTTCAACTGGTGGTCTGAAGTGTTTACCAGCCGCGCCGTACCCTTTTTGCGCCATGCGGCTGATCAGTTCAAGATGGTCTTTAGTCTTAACGTCGGTGCCGCAGTCATGGGCTTGGGCTATATCGTCGGTCTCCGCTATGCGGCAATCATCACCGCCGGATCGTTTCTCTCCTGGTTCGTCTTGGTGCCGCTGGTCTACTATTTCGGTCAGCACGCGCCGATGCTCATCGGCAGCACGGCGACGGCGCCGATCGGCGAGATGTCGGCCGAGCAGATCTTTTCCTTCTATGTCCGCCACATCGGCATCGGCGGGATCGCCGTGGCGGGATTGGTGGGTGTGCTCAAGTCCTCCAAGATCATTGTCGGCGCCGTAAAGCTGGCGGCGGGCGAGGTGCTTCATAAGGAGGACGGCAAGCCGCGCGCAACCGTGCGCACCGATCGCGATCTGCCCATGGCTTGGGTGGGAGCGCTGATCGTGCTGCTGATTGTCGCCGTTGGTCTCTTTTTTCAGTTCGGCGTCGTCCACCATGCCGGCCGCGCATTGGCGGCGCTGATCATCGTGTTGCTGATCGCTTTTCTCTTTACGACGGTTGCAGCACGGGCTATTGCCATTGTCGGCACCAACCCCGTCTCCGGCATGACCTTGATGACCCTCATTCTGGCGTCGATCGTCCTGACGCGGGTTGGCCTCTCCGGTCCTACGGGCATGGTTTCGGCGCTGATCATCGGCGGCGTGGTCTGCACGGCGCTGTCCATGGCCGGCGGCTTTATTACGGATCTCAAAATCGGCTATTGGCTGGGCGCTTCTCCCTACCAACAGGAACGTCTCAAGTTCCTAGGCACTCTTGTCGCTGCGGCTTCTGTAGGGCTGGTCATTCTCATGCTCAACAAAACCTACGGTTTTGTCGGCAAAAACGCTTTGGTGGCGCCGCAGGCCAACGCTATGGCGGCCGTGATCAAGCCGCTGATGTCCAACCAACCGGCTCCCTGGATGCTCTATGCCGTCGGCGGCATCCTGGCGCTGATTCTCGAAATGATCGGCATTCCGCCGCTGGCGTTTGCCTTGGGCATGTACATTCCGTTGTCGCTCAACACACCGCTGCTGGCGGGCGGATTGCTGTCGCATTGGGTGATCAAGAGCAGCGCCGACGCCGCCGTCTCGGACAAGCGCCGCGAGCGCGGCACGCTCATCGCTTCGGGATTCATAGCCGGGGGCGCCATTATGGGCGTTTTGTCCGCATTTCTCAAATACATCGGCTTTGAGCGCCTGACTTGGGCGCAGCGCCTCATTACGGCTCACTGGGCCGAAAGCTCCGGCGGGCAGATTCTCGGTTTGGTCATGTTTCTGCTCCTCTGCGGCTATCTCTACCGAACCGCCTGCAGAGAAAAGGATTGATTCGCGCCGAACGGCGGACAGAGCGAAAGCCACGGTATAGGAAAGAAGTGACGATCGTCTTTTATATTTCCGGCCACGGTTACGGACATGCCGTGCGCGATATCGAAATCATCAAAGAACTGCTGCGACAACGGCCGGATGCGGTCGTGCACGTGCGCACCGCCGCCTGGCCGCAGTTGTTCGACAAACTGCCGAAGCATCGCGTCGTCTATCATCGGCGCGAGCTGGATTTCGGCATCAAACAGCCGAACAGTTTCGACGTCGACTGTGAAGCTACTCTGCTCGCTTATGCTGAACTGATCCGTGTCAAAGAGCGGCTGATAAGCGAAGAGATTGCGTTTCTGCACTCGGTTGCGGCCGACTTGATCGTCAGCGACATCACCCCCTTTGCATTCGACGCCGCCGCCGGTTACGGCAAACCTGCGACGGCCGTCGGCAATTTCTCTTGGGACTGGATCTATGCCGATTATGTCGCCCGCATGCCGCAATACGCCTTTGTCGTGGAAGACATTCGCGCTTCCTATCGACAAGCGGCAAGGCTGCTTCGCCTGCCGTTTTACGGAGACATGTCCGCTTTTGCTCAGATCGAAGACGTTCCTTTGGTGGCGCGCTTGGCCGAACGAAGCGGTACCGAGGTTCGCCGGCTGGCCGGGATGACGTCCGATGAACCCTATCTCATGCTCGGCCTGCGCATGGCCGACATGGAAAGCGTCGAATGGCGGCGTTTGGATGAAGAGCTGTCGGCAATCAGCGTCGCCGTCGGCCGTGACGTGCCGCTGCAGCGCTGCCTGCGGTTGGACGAGCAATCGTTGACGTTCGAAGAAATCCTGGCCGCCTGCGATGCGGTGCTTTCCAAGCCCGGCTACAGCATGGTTGCAGAGTCGTTGGCCAACCGAACGCCGCTGCTCTACGTCCGGCGCCGCGACAACGCCGAGGATGCGGCGCTCATCGACGGCCTGCAGCGTTACGGTGTCTGCGAAGAGCTGGCTTGGGATGATTTTCTTGCCGGCCGCTGGTGCGATGCGCTGCGGCGTCTGCTCAATAAACCGCAGAACTGGCCGCCTCTGCGCATCGACGGCGCCGCCGTCATCGCTGAAAAGCTTTTATCGAATCGCTAACTCACTGCAAACATCGCGATGGATCCGGTAAGCATCATCTTCCGCAAACGCAACGGCGAAAAGCTGACGCGGGAAGAGATCGACTATTTCATCGCCGGTTATTGCCGCGACCGCATTCCCGATTATCAGGCGGCGGCATTGCTTATGGCGATTTTTTTGCGGGGAATGGACTTTGAAGAGACCGCCGCACTGACCGCCGCGATGCTCGAATCCGGCGCGCGCCTCGATCTCCGCGGCATCGCGGCGCCCAAGATCGACAAGCACAGCACCGGCGGCGTCGGCGACAAGGTCTCGCTGATCCTGGCGCCGCTGATGGCGTCGGCGGGGCTGTGCGTGCCGATGATCTCCGGCCGCGGCCTCGGCCACACTGGCGGCACGCTCGACAAACTGGAAGCCATTCCCGGCTTCCGCACGCGCCTGAGCCTCGAAGAGTTCTGTCGTCAACTCGAAACCATCGGTGTAGCCATCGTCGGGCAAAGTGAACAGATCGTTCCGGCCGACAGAAAATTGTACGCCCTGCGCGACGCTACGGCCACCATCGAGTCGATGCCCCTGATCACCGCCAGCATTCTCAGCAAGAAACTGGCCGAGGATCTCGACGGTTTGGTAATGGACATCAAGACCGGCAGCGGCGCGTTCATGCGCACCTATGAGGAAGCAAAGACCCTGGCCGAGCTGATCATCCGCACCGCGGCGCTGAACGGCCTACGGACGCGCGTCGTCATCACGCGCATGGACGAACCGCTCGGCCGCGCCGTGGGCAGTTGGCTGGAGGTGAAGGAAGCGTGCGAGTGCCTGCAGGGAAAGGGACCGAAAGATGTGCTGGAGGTCACTTTGGCGCTGGGCGCCGAGATGCTGATTTTGGCCGAGCGCTGCGCCGATCAGGAAGAAGCGAAGGCGCTGCAGATGCGGCTTTTGGAATGCGGCGCCGCGTGGGAATGGTTCAGCCGCATGGTCAAGGCGCAGGGGGGCAACGTCGACTACCTGCTCTTGCCGGACAAATACCCGAGCAGCCGCATCATCGAAACCATCACTGCTGATCGGAGCGGTTGGGTGGGCAGAATCGACGCTCTGGCAATCGGTAAAGCGGTGGTCAAGTTGGGCGGCGGTCGCTATGTCATGGAAGATCAAATCGATCACAAAGCCGGCATTCTGCTGAATGTTCAAGTCGGCAGCCGCGTTAAAGCGGGACAGCCGCTGGCGACGCTTTTTACCGATCGCCTGAGCGCTTTCGAGGAGGGCGCGGCGCTCGCCAAAACCGCTTTTACCATCGTCGAGTCCGCGCCGCAAAAGAGACAATTGATCGTCGATGTTTTCAGTGAGGAGAGTTGGAGAGAATAAATGGAGTTTATTCGTACCGAAATCCCCGATGTGCTGGTGATCAAACCGCGAGTATTTGCGGATGCCCGCGGCTATTTCATGGAAACGTACCGCAGCGATCTCTTTGCTGCTCAAGGTCTGCCCACCGAATTTGTCCAGGACAATATGAGCAGTTCAGTAAAAGGCACGCTGCGCGGGCTGCACTACCAATTGGCTCCTCATGCGCAGGGAAAGTTGGTGAGGGTGCTGCGCGGTGCGGTCTATGACGTCGCCGTGGATCTGCGCCGCGCTTCGCCGACTTTTGGAAAATGGGTCGGTGTGCTGCTCAGCGAGGAAAACCGTCTCTCCATGTTTATCCCTGAAGGATTCGCGCACGGATTTTACGTACTCAGCGACACGGCGGAATTTCATTACAAGTGCACTCGCCTCTATGCGCCGCAAGCCGAGAGGGGCATTATTTGGAACGATCCCGACTTGGCCGTAGAATGGCCGATTCAGGGCAATGAAATCATCCTTTCACCCCGCGACGCCGCCAATCCGCGTTTTCAGGACGCTGAGATGAATTTTTAAGGTCATGCTGTAAGAGCTGTCCCCAAAGTTGTTGCATTGTAAAGCCTGCCGAATAGACTGCACCTGAAATGATCGGCTACCCAAAAGCACTTCAGGAGACCGAAAATCTTTATTCAGATAAACACTTTGAGCAGCAAGTTTGCGCTGCGGCCCTGCTCCGGCATAATCTCCCGCACCCGATTGAGATGCCGGCGGTAGACCGTGTCGAACAGATTGGTTAGCGATAGGGAGAACACACAGAGCGTTTTGCCGACGGTTGCCGTGCGGTAGGCGCTCAGGTCCCACACCGCATAGCCGGCCGTTGGTGCTTCGAACGGCCCAAGGCGTCTTTGCGGCGCCGCAGCGCGCAGCGCAATACTGAAATCCCAACCGTCGGTCGCAAGACCAATATTGATTTTGCCCTCAGCCGGCGGAATGTACGGCAGGGGTGCGCCCGTGCCCGCCAGGCTGCCTTTAACCGTGCTGAAGGTGCCTGCAACATGGAAGCGCTGAAGAATCGGCAAATGAAACGACAGTTCGACGCCGCTCAGCAGAGCGTGAACACCGACGAATCGATAGACATACAGATCGGCCCGCTGCCAACTTTTTTCTCCCGTGTTTTGCGGAAAGACATACCCCCGAATGTCGTTGTGATAGAAAGCAAGACGAAGGAATGCATCCTCACGCTTGAGTTCGCCGAACAGTTCCGCGCCGAAGGCGATTTCCTTTTTCAAGTCGGCGTTGCCGATTTCATAGCTGTAGGCGGCCAAATGCGGCCCCTCCGAGAACAGCTCCTGCGGCATAGGCGCGCGCCAGGTGCGCATGAGATGAACCCCGATCGTGCCGTAAGGGGCAAGACGATAATGAGGGGAAAAACCTGCTGAAACTCCCTGAAACTGCCGCTTCCGGATCATGCCGACATAAGGAGAGAGTCGTTCCTGTTGGGGGGTGACGGACAGGGCATCGAATCGCGCGGCGCCGTGCAGCAGCAGTCGTCCATATTCGATTTCCTGATAATAAAAACCGCCGAACCTTTCCTCGACCGTATTTGGAGTAAAACTGAGCCCGGCCGACGCCAAGTCGCGCGTCGACAACTGCATGCCGACGATGCCTTTGTTCGCTCTGCCCATCGGCTTGACCCGGCCTTCCCAGTTTGCCTCGTAGGCAATCTGACCGAACTCGACGCCCAACTTGCCGTTTTTTTCGAACTCGAAATGACGATAGAGCGTACGGCGAACGGTAAGCTCGTGAGACGCCAGGAATGCAACCGGTTGTCGAAATGCGGCATGCATTTCCTGCGCCGAGCGCTCGAGTCGAATACGCACACCGGACGGGTGCCCGCCTTTGGGATCGGGAGGAATGCCGTACTGCGAAAGATAGCCGATGCCCGCTGCCCCGACGCTTCCCCATTTTTCGACCAGCGATAGCCCGGCAGAATAGGTTTGCGTGGTGAGATCCGTGTTGATCAATTTCCCAAGCGGCGTGCGCATGTCATCAGACCGGCGGCGACTGTAATCAAAGTGCCATGCCGTTGAGCGCAGAGAACCGGAAAATTCGGCGCCGAGCGCCGCTGCTGAGGAGGCGCTCTCTCCTTGGATGATGATTGAGCCGGTTAAAGGCGACTTTTGCGTCGGCACGGCCCTGCGGGCGACGTTGATGACGCCCGCAAGGGTTTGGGTGCCGTAAATCAAGGCTTCGGGCCCGCGGATGATCTCGATGTGCTGGGCCGTCAGCGGTTCAATGGCTACGGCGTGGTCGGATGAAGTCGCCGATAGATCACCCGCCTGCTGTCGATCTTCGAGAATCAGCAGTCGGTCGCTGCTCAAACCGCGCAGCACCGGCCTCGCCGGTGCGGGTCCCATGGTGCGCTGCGATATGCCGGGCTCATAGTCTATCGTCTGCGCAATCGTTTTGCCCAGCGCCTGATGCAGCTTTCTGTCCGAAAAAAGAATGTCCGGCTCGACCGGCGACTCTGTGTCGCCCCGCTTCGCCTCAACGGTCACCCCGCCGAGATGAATGACGGCGCGCTGCAGCTCCAGCGTGATGCGCATCGTGTCATTGCCGATCTCCACCGGCTGCGTGACTTCCGTGTAGCCGATGCGAAAGGTGCGCAGCGTGTACCTTCCGGCCGGAAGATCCGGCAGGCGAAACGTGCCGTCGAGGCCGGCTGTCGCGGAACGGTTGGCCTCGACCAACAGAATGTTGGTAAACTCGACCGGTCGACCGGTTTCCCGCTCGATCACTCGTCCGATCAACTCACCGGCAAAAGAAGACGGGACGATCCCTATTAGGAAAAGCGGCACGGCGACGGTGATCGATTGAAACGCCGTGCCGAGTTTGCGCAAGATCATGAGGATTTTCTTATAAACCGCCGCCGTCCGAAGTAACGGTAACGGGAATGTCCAGCGAAACAAAGTCGGCATGATCGCCGTGCAGTACTTTAAAAATGAATACCGTACTGCCTGCTTGGAACCCTTTTACTCTGAACGCCCATCGACCGTCGATTTGATATTGGATAATGTCGGCAATTTCCGGATGCTTGGATTCCCAGGCAAAAACATACTCCTGCTCATTGGGCTGAAAAAGATCGCCGTCTTCGGCAATGAGATAAAACTGCATGGCGGGTGTTTCGGTTCGCTGTTTAACGGACAAGGAACCGGTCACCTTGTTTTTTTCGGCGCGAACCAGCTCGTTTTCATTCAGTTTGATGACGCAGCCGACCGCGCGCGTATGTTCTCCATGATCATGATCCGAAACCGGATTCTTTTCTCTGCTGCAGCCGGCAAATATCGAGACCACAAAGGCTGAAATGCCGATAAAAAAGTAAAGTCTGGACATGGTTGCTCTCCTTGTAAGAGTTCTGGATTAATTTCGAGCGCTTTCAATGAGATGGTTTTAAGCGCAAAAAGTTCCCTCTACGCCTATTCTTATAGATCGCGGCCTCGAAAGGAAAAAAAGTTATTATGACGACGAGCTTTAAAATTCGAAAATTGGGGGAGCGCGTGTCTTTTGAGACTGCGGAATGATCGAAACGGCAAGGGTATAGTCGATATCAGGGAAAAAGTTCGTATGCCGAAAATAGATGACAAAGACGATGGAGACGAACAGAGCTGTACTGAGAATCGCCTGCAGCTGATGCGCCGGACAGTCATAATGCTCGTAAAAGTCGGCATCGTGATTGTGGAGCAGTTCGGCTCCGGAAGCAATCAATAACAGCAGCAGGGCAAGGGTTCCGGCCGCCCCTCTAAAAATTGCTGAATTAAGCAGCTTCAAGTGTCGACCTCGTTGCCGCTCCTTCATCCCGCCGAAAATCCCGTCTTTGCTTTCAGTTCTTCGAACCACACCATCTCGCTGTCCGGCAGACAGGCATCCAATGCGGCAAGCTCCTGACGCATCGCGGGAGCTTCCTGAGAGAAATGCGGATCGGCCAGGCACAACTCTTCATATGCATCGGCGAGGTCGATCAATATCTCTTCGGGAAAAGCCTCGCCGAGTCTCCTCGTTCGGTTCAGCATAAAGACATGGCGCAAGAGATGGAAGTACACGGCTCGCGCCTGGCGGTATTTCCCTTCGATACGAAGCAGTTTGGCGCGAACGGTCAAAATCTGCACGGGCACGTTCAATTCACGAAAGGAGAGATTCACCTGCTCGGGAAAGGTAAAAACAGCGTCCACCTCTTTTTGCAGTGCGGCGAGTTCATCGGCCCCTTTCGAATCGGTGAACAGGCTGCAAAGCTCGGGAAACGTCTCGCATAACAGCAGCAACGTTTCCGCCAGCATCTCTTTGTCCTTGGCGCGAACAGCTTTCCGCAGAGAATCGATGTTGACAAAGCTTTCCGGCTCGTTAGCCCAGGCGATCAAAAGCGCCGTCTGATGCTCGCAGGGGCCGCTGCCGATCTGACAGGTGCAGCGTCCGAACATTTGTCCCTTATCAATCACCACTTCGGCAGAGGCTTTTTTCTCGCCGATCACCACACCTTTGATGCCCACCGCGGTATGAAAACGGCTTCTGACTCCCCCGAGTCGATAAAGAGTCTCCCCTCGTGCAAAGATTTCCGAATCGACAAAAGCTCGTATATCCGGCAATGTGACCGAATGAGGCACAGCGGCTCTCCGATCTAATTCTGCGCTGCTTTGAACGCCTCCCGCGCTGCCTTGAGGATCATTCGATTCAAATCTTTATCCATTTTGGGCTCGTTGCGGTCGCTGCGGTTCTTGCTTTTCACATCGCTGAAATGAGTTTTAACGTCCATGCAGACCTTGACCGTCGGAGTCACTGGAATGTGCTGATGATCGCGATGCTCGAAATGGAGGACAAAGCCGCTCTTTTTATGATCTTTGATCTCTTTTACTTCGGCCCAAGGCACAAAATAGTACATCGGTTTGAAAAAGCGGCGCTTCGGCGGCGGGCAGCTTTCTTCCCATCCGAAATAGGGATGGATGTGCACAACACCCTGAGTCGTAATTTGATAGGTAATGCCTTTGACGATGCAACGGAACCAGCTGTCGATGATGCCGCCGATCCATACGGCGAAAAAGACCACGCGGGCCGCCTTTTGTGCAATGTCCGGCAAACCGACGGCGATAAAGAAAATCGACGTTAAAATACCAAAGAAAAACCCTCCGAACAGCCAGGAAAATATCTTGCCGATCAGACGTTCAATGTCCCGACGACGCCATTCGATGACCGTTTGGCCGAAAGACGGTTCTTTGGACTTGTGCCAATGCTTCATGTTGGTCTCCGGTTTTTCCCCAAGCCTTCTCGTACCTCAAAAACCACAGCAGAGGACGAATTTCGGCGCGGCTTTTTTCAATATATCAAACCGCTCGACGAGTTTCAAGGGATTTGTTCGATTGTAAAGGGTATGAAAAAAGAACCGCCGCATTTTGCGGCGGTTTGATGGTGAAACAACCTCAGATGGCAATACCGAGACGGCCGAAGGGGGAAATGAGGGAAAAGAAAGGGCTCGAAGGCGATCCTGCCGGCCGGACATCGTGATGGAGAATGGCCTGCTTGAGGTCCTCGGCATTGCGGCCTTCGAATTCGAGATAGACGGAACCAATCTCAAAGGGTGTGTGCGCATCGCTGCCGGCGGTGACGGGCAGCTTGAGCTTTTGTGCCAGCACCTCGGCCATTTCATTGTCGCGTTCGTTAAAGATCCGACCGTTGCGGACCTCCAATGCAATGCGCTGCCAATCCACGATATGCTCAAAGGCGCGAAACTCTCTGCGACTGCAGAAGGGATGAGCGATGACAGCCAGGCCGTCCTGTTCCGCGATCTCGGCCAGCAGCGCCGGCAACTCCCGACTGCGCAACGGCTGCTTGAGGAAAAGTCCAACTACATCTCCGGCTGGAAACTTGCCGTTCCAAAGCCTGATCTCCTGGCCGAGCACGACTTCCACGCCGTAGTAAGGTCCCTTTTCCAACAGCTCCGACCAGGCGCCGGTCGAGTCGTGATCGGTGACGGCAATGATATGCATGCCTTTTTCGGCGGCGGTCTGCAGCACCGTCGCCGGTTTGGTTACCGCATCCGATGAGTAGAGTGTATGAATATGAAGATCAGCCTTCTTCATCTCCTTACTCCTGTCTGTTAAGCGTATATGAAGTTACAAAGCTCGTGCCTGCGTATCACCATGAACGATATGAAATTGACGTGTTAAGAGAATATTAAAATCAATAGGTTGCAAAGAGGATAAAGACAAGGAATTCGGATGGAGAGCGTAAAGAAGGCATCGAATTGACCCGCAGCCCCTGCACCTGCATGCCGGCAGGGGCTGAAGGCTATTCGACTTTGATCAACCGATAGGTGCCGTCGCCGGTTCGGTCGGCAAAATAGTAGCGGCGGTTCAGGCGGTTGTAATGCCAGACTTCCACGGCCCGGACGGACATTTCCATTTCCTGCCGATCTACTGCGTCCGGCGGACCGTAAACGAGATAGATTCGGCCGCGATCCGTTTCCCAACCCTGTCTGCCGGCCGAGACTTCGCTAAAGTTCATATTGCAGAAATCGATGCGGCGAAAGTATTCCTCCCGCAGCTCGTTCCTTTCGGTGGCGGGCGTGGGGTCGCGCTCTTTCCAAAACTGCTCGTAAAGTCGTCTCTTTTCCTCGGGGTCGGCTTGGCGCATGGCGTCGATCGTCCTCTTGCGGGCAATGACGGCCAATTGTTCGATCGCCAGGTCGATATTATTTTCGCGCAGGGTCACATTTGACCAAGAAACCGAAAACAGGCGCTGTACTTTAGCCGATTGAGATCCCCAAACCGCATTCACCAGCAGGCCGTAATCCCCCGGCTGCGTCAAATGTTGACGGAACGGAATAAGAACCGGAATGGTCGATCTGTCGCGCACCGCGTAGCTTTTCTTTCCTTCAAAGAGCTTTTGGTTCTTTCCAAAGATGACCGTCTGCACCTGAATCGAATCGGCAGAATGGGGCGGATAGATTTCGACATAAGCGGAAAAGGCGGAAGAGAGATCGTTAAAGAGGTTGAGCACGTTGGGTCGAAAGCTGCGGCCGCTTTGCGTTGAATCGACGCGATCGAGAAAGACGAGGTCGCTAAGGTGGAGGCGGTCTCTGTTGAATTGACGAAAGGTGCAGCTTACCTCTTCATTAAGCTGTTCGTTCGATTCAAGATCGATTAAACGAATCAGTCCCAGATAGCGACCGGGCGCCAGCGAAAAAGAAAAAGAATGATGATGCGGATTTTCGCGCGAATTGGTTTCCGCAAACGTGGCGACGATTACCCGATGGCTTTGGGATTGTTCCGCCAGCAGTTCCTGTTTGTCGTTGCGGATGACGACATTCAGCTCGTAGCGCGCACGGAACGTGCCCTCTTTGGTCTTGATGAACGTCAACAGATCGTTGACGACCTGCAGATGGAATTCCATGAGACTCTTGGTTTGATCCGTCGAGTCGGCGAAATTGTAGGTCTGATAGACGAAGAGATTCTTGCCGAACATGGTCTTGCGACGGGAGGAGGCCATGTCCCGGACCTGCAGCGCCTGAATCGGCTCAATAAGAGTCGAAATCACGATAAAAAGGCAAATGAAAGCTTTTCTCATTTTCTCCTCAAGTTCGGCATTGGCTAAAAATCCGCTCCCAGAGACCACAGCACCTGCATGTCTTTGCTTGTGCTGTAAAAGTTGGTCGGCCAGGCAAAGTCGACGCGCAGGAGAAAGATGCCCAGATCAATGCGCAATCCCCATCCGATCGAGGCGTAAAGATCTTCTGCCTGCAGCAGGCCGTTGGGGGCGCGTTTAAAGAGAGTAAGATTCTGCTGCTTAGACTTGTCGGACGTCGGTTGAGGTTCGCTGCGATACAGAGCGACGTTGTCGCCGCGATCCCAGGCAAAGCCGGAGTCGAGAAAGAGGGCGCCGGCAAGATTTCCCAGCGTCAAAGGAAACGGAAAGCCGAGCTGCAGATAGCGCACAAAGGGGAACCGGAACTCCAAGTTGGTGAGCAGGAAGCGGTTCCCTTCGATGGCATAATAACCGGCGCCGCGGAGCGGCATCTCGAAGGACGCAAAATAAATCTCTTCGATGTGATCGACGCGGATGCCGCCGTTGTAGCGATAGTTGATCCAGTTCGGCTCGCCGCCCAGAAAGAACTTTTGCGGGTGTTTGCCGAAACTGGCGCCCGAAGCGGCCCGCAGGCTGATCACATAATCGCGGTAAAGCTTGAAATATCGCCGCCAATCGCCGCGCAGAGTGGTGAAATCGATGCCGTTGTCGCCAAGCTGGGGACTGGAGCTGAGGCTGACTCCCCACCGCGTGCCGTTGACGGGACCCGTATAGCCCCAGATGGTGTTGTCGACCGTATAGGTAACGTCGCCCAAAAGGAAATAGCGGTTGGTGGGAGAGATATAGCCGCGCCTGGCCAGCCAATCGACGTATTCATCGGGCAGATCAAGATAGTCGCGGCTGATGCCCATTAGAGTCATGCTGCCGCTGATACGGCGATAACGATCGAACGGATTAGAGCCCATGATCGACAAGCCGTAGTTGCGGTCGCGTACCCAACCGGCGTTGGGCGAATAGAAAAAGTAGGCGTTATGATAGACGCCGCCGCCCACATCCAGCCGTCGTTTTAAATAGTAATAGACTACGGCATAATCGGCGTTCTTGAAATCGCCGTAAAGATTGAGCGCAAGATTGATGCGATGGTCGCCGAGCACATCCGACAACATGATGGTGGTATAGCCCTGCGTGCCGAAAAACTGATCATAGCCGACGCTTCCATAGACCAAGTCGGGTGTAAACTTGACCTCGTAATTGGAGACTTTGAACTCGCCGGTGGGTAAAAAGTAGTCTGTGGAATCGAGAAACACCTTGTGCTCGTTGATTTCGATTTCGCCGTCGGCAAATTTTTCATCAAAGACGAACGTGCGGTATTTTTCCAAGTCCCGATTCGGCTGCGGTGCAGGAGAAACGGGTTCGGCCGTTATTTTGGGCTTTTCCTGCAGGCTTTGCACGAACTGCGTCGGACGGACGGTCACATCTCCAGGCTGAATTTCGAGGGGATTTCGTAGGACATAGACATCGTAACCGGCATAGTAAAAGGAGGTAAAGGCCAGCTGATTTCGGCTGCCGCCCCAGCTTGGCAAATAAGCGCCGGTGACCACATTGGTTATCGGCCATTCCTCGCCGTCAATTTGTTTCAAATAAATGTTCGATACGCCCGAACGATCGCTGCTGAAGGCGATGGTGGTGCCGTCGGGAGAATAAACCGGCGAACGGTCGAGAAACGGCGAATCGACGATCTTGCGCAGCCCGCGGCCGTCGGCGCCGATCTCAAAGATGTCATAGTCCTTCATGTTCAGCTTTTCGGGACGAAAGTTTTGCGGCACTTCGGTCAGATAATCGTTGCGGTCGCTGGCAAAAACCAATTTGCTGCCGTCGGGTGACCAGCAGGGCTCGACATCGCTGAAAGGATCGTCGGTGATCTTGCGCAGAGAGTTCGTATCGAGGTTATAGGCATAAATATCTGATTGCCCATTTTTGACGCCCATAAAGGCAATTTCGTCGCCCTTTGGGCTCCAGGCGCTGTTATAAATGCCGTCCAAGCCGACGGCAATGCTGCGCACAATTTTCCTCTTTTTAACGTCCACAATGTGCAGCTGATCTTCGGCGCCGGCTTTGGCGGAAAAGACGAGAAAACGGTCATCCGGACTCCAATCGATGCCGCGTCCGCGCAGCCAATGCAGCTCTTCGAGGTTTCCGGCGCGCTGGCCCCTTACCACCTTTGAAAGAATGCGGCCGTCGATCGTGCCGGCGATATAAATGTCGAAATAGTCATCCTTATCCGACAAAAACGCTATCTTGTCGCCCTTTTTGCTGATTGCCGGGCTGGTATTGACAAAGTTGTTCCATTTCCGATGATCGGTGATTCTCTTGGCAATTTCCTCCGGCTCCTTGCGGTCGGCGATGTCCGGCCAATAGAGCCGTTTCAGATAGAGCTGCCACCGCTTGGTCAGTTCCTTTTCCTCGATGCCGATCGCCTGCTTCATGCCGCGGTTTGCGCCTCTGTTCATCTTCATTTTATTGATCAGTTCGCTGATCTTTTCTTCGCCGTAAGTCTCGGCAATATAGCGCAAAACCGATTGGCCTCCCTTGTAAGCCAAAAAGCCGTTGAGATAGGGAATTTCAGGCAGATAACCGTGTACGGACGCATCGCGCATAAACATATCGCTTTCGATGTCCCAACCGCGGCTTTCATATTCGGCCAAGCCTTCGATCAACCAGAGCGGCAGCTGAAACTGCATGATGCCGCTGATAATCGATTGCGTGCCCGCTCCGTACACCATCTGCAGCATAACGGCATGCGTCAGTTCGTGGTGAATCACGTGGCGAAATTTTTCCCACTCTCCTTCATAGGGAATGACCACGCGGTTCTTAAAGAATTCGGTAAAGCCGCCGACCGTTTCTTCGGGCGGACTGAGATCGACGTTGGTTTGACCAAAGTCGTTGTGACTGTTATAGACGATGATCTTGACGCGGTCCAACAGCTCGAAACGCAGCAGGCCGCTGATGGAGCGGTAGCTTTCCTCGCCGACTCGAGCCGTAAATTCGGCAATTGATTTTCCTCCTTCCGTAAAGTAAATGTCAAAATGCTCCGACTGCAGGTATTGCCATTTGAACACCGTGGTCTGCACTTTATTTTTGCCGAAATACTGCGCTTGCGCAACAGTCCACAGCACCAAGATGGATACTATAAACAAATTGACACGGCTCATCCTGATTCTCCCTATCGGCCTTTGCAGGGCTCTTTTAAAATATTTAATGAAAAAAACGGGAAAAACCAAATCGTTCCTTTTCAGCTTTGTTCTTTAATAGGTTTGTCTTGTTTTTTATTTCCAAATTTATTTCCGAAAGTGTTACTTTACCGTATCGACTGAGAAATAGAACGCCGAAATTTACCGCAGGTTGCATCGTTACGGAGGATAAAATGAAAATAAAACTTTTGATCTGGACGGCGGCGGTTCTGCTTACTCTTTTTTCCGCCCTATTTCAACGCTTAACCGGCCCCACTTACCCCTTGAAAGGCCGATTCACCTGGGACGGCAAAGACTATGCGTACAAGTTTCCGCGCACGCATGCCGGCGCAGGCGGGCAAATTGTGGCAATTCCTCTTTTGCCTCAATCCGATACCGCGCAATTGGTGTGGAAACGCTATAAAACCAATGACGAATGGACGCGGGTGGAAATGCAGCGACAGTCGGATGTGATGACGGCCGAATTGCCTCACCAGCCGCCTGCGGGAAAACTGGAATATCACATCGAAATCCGACGCGGCGATGAAATCCTTCTTTTACCGGTCAAAGAAAATGTGGTGATCCGCTTTCGCAACGACGTTCCGGCCTGGGCATTAATTCCGCACATTCTGCTCATGTTCTTTGCCATGCTTTTCTCGACGGCAACCGGCCTTTCCGCTCTTACGCGTTCGCAGCCGCTCGCCGGCAAGATCAAATGGACTCTCGTTCTGCTTTTTGCCGGAGGATTCATTTTCGGACCCTTGGTGCAAAAGTTTGCCTTCGGCGAATGGTGGACAGGGTTCCCGCTCGGCACCGATCTTACGGACAACAAAACCTTGATCGCCTTTCTCGTTTGGCTCGGCGCAGGATACCTAGTCCGCAGGAATCCGCAGCGTCGGTTTGTCGTCGTTGCAGCCGCGGTCGTCACCCTGATCGTATTTATGATTCCCCACAGTCTTCATGGCTCGGAGCTGGATTACAGCAAGCTTGAAAAAGAAGGGCAAGCTGTCGTCATAAGGCAACAGGAATAAGCCGATTGTGCGACAGCCGGTAGGATGCAGCATGACAGGTGTATCTGACGCAATTTCTTAAAAGTTCATACCGGTTTGTCAACTTGACAGAGGCAAGTAAAGCGAAAGAAAAAGAGGTCTAATTTTGTAACTCTATAAAAATTAAGTCGAAAAGCCTTTTCTAGAAAGCCGGCACGCAACTTGAATATCTAAGGGCAGCAAACCAAAAGAAGGAGATGAAAAATGTATTACCGGCCTTATAGAATGGGATGGGGCGTTCAGAACGACTTGGATCGCGGATGGCGGGCGATGCAGGATGAAGACGAGATGGAGTGCCGCGGAACCTGGATTCCGGCGGTCGATATTCGGGAGCGCAAGGATGCCTTTGTGCTGATGGCCGAGCTGCCCGGCATGAAGCGTGAAGACATCCGGCTCACCATTCGCGACGGCATCCTGGAGCTGAGCGGCGAGAAAAAAGCCCCGCAGCTTCAGGAAGATGAGCGCTATAACCGCAAGGAGATTCGTCACGGCAGTTTTTGCCGCAAGTTTTTGCTGAACACGGACATCGATTCCGCCAAGGTTACGGCAACTTTTCGCGACGGCGTGTTGGAGCTGCTGTTACCGAAAGCGGAAAAGATGATTCCCAAAACGATCGAGATCAAAGGCGAATAAGAAAGGAGGGTGAGTCATATGGCAATTGTCAGATGGCGTCCTTTCCGTGAGCTGAATACCCTGCAAAGGGAGATGAACCGCATGTTCGAGTCCTTCTTCCGTGACTTTGAAGAGGAGAGCGGCGGCGAGCTCGCGTGGTACCCGAGCATCGACGTCAAAGAGACCAACGACAAGGTTGAGGTCTTTGCCGAGCTTCCCGGCATGCGTAAAGAGGACATCAAGGTTTCGGTTCGAGACAATGTCCTGCAGATCTCCGGTGAGAAGAAACGGGAAGAGGAAGAGAAGGATGCCAACTATCATCGCATCGAACGGGTTTACGGTACCTTCTCCCGTACCATCACTCTTCCGGCGCATGTCGAGATCGGCAAAGTGGAGGCCTACTTTAAGGACGGTGTGTTGCGTCTGACTCTCCCCAAAGCGGAAGAAGAGAAGCCTCGTCAAATCGAGATCAAATAATTATCTCTATTGCGGCGCGGATGAGTTTCTCATCCGCGCTTTTTTTGTTTTTGGGCGGAATTAATGACCATCTTTGATTGAAAACAAGCGACTCAGATTTCTTGAGAATATCCTCCATTTATTTTTTCATGATTTGATGTCGCCTGTCCCTTTTTCATTCCCTCGCACTCACAAGAAAGTTTTAATCAGCATTATTGAGATGATGTAAACAAAGCACTTTTTCTGTCGTGTATTTGATTCTCAATAAATATTTTTTTCTCTATGGCCTCCGTGCCTCCGCGGCAAAAGCAACCGTTAAACCAAGATTAAAAAAATTTGAAATAAGGAAAAATAAAAGTCAGTTAAAATGATTGGAAAACAAAAGGCACAAAGAAAAGCACTTTTCCTCCTATCCCGAGCACTGATGTCCCCCCTCGCCGGTTGCTAATCCCCCTACGCGGCCGGCGCGGTGCTCGGGATTTTTATCCCGGCCCTGTTGCCTACTCCAGCCGCCTATAAATTTGCTGTTCTTGGAAAGTGACCAGTGTTCGGGGAGGAACGGAGGAGGTGATCCACGTATTGGCGCCTATGATGCAGTCCTCGCCGATCACCGTCTCGCCGCCTAAAATGGTTGCGCCTGCATAGATCGTCACGCGATCGCGGATGGTGGGGTGGCGTTTGCCGCCTTTGACCAGCGTGCCGTCGCTTTGCTTCGGAAAACTCAACGCCCCAAGGGTGACCCCCTGATAAATTTTTACATTATTGCCGATTTCGGTCGTTTCGCCGATGACGACGCCGGTGCCATGATCGATGAAAAAGCTTTTTCCGATCGTCGCGCCTGGGTGAATGTCAATACCGGTGCGTCGATGCGCCCACTCGGACATAACCCGCGGAATGATGGGGATCTCCATGCGATGGATCTCATGTGCGATGCGATGCGTGGCCACGGCGATCACAAAGGGATAGCAGGAGATGATCTCTTCGATGCTTTTGGCTGCCGGGTCGCCCTCGTAACCGGCGCGAATGTCCAGCTGCAGCATCGAGCGGATCTCCGGCAGTGCCGAGATCAGGCGAAGAGCCTTTTCTTCGCAGGTGGTGCGGCTGATTTCACCATGATAGGCGCCGATGGATTGCGCATAGCGACAGGCGCGCTTGAATTCTTCGATCAACTGCAGAAAAAGTCGGTCTATGGCGCTTTGCACGAAAAAAAGAATGTTGGCGCGCGCCGGAACCCGATGTCCAAAGTAACCGGGAAAGAGAATTTCCAAGAGGCCGTCCAATATCTCAAAGACGGCGGCCGGGGCGGGCAGATTGGCGCCGTCGATGCGGTTGATGCCGCCGTCCCTTTCATAAGTATCGACGATCGCTTCGGCAATTTGCGTCAGCCGATCTCCAACTTCGTTCATAACTTCCTCGCGATCAATTAGAATGGCACCGCTCACAATCGGGATGCCGCTGCAACGTCCAACAAAAAAAAGAGCCTGCCGTTGGTCGGCCGCACTTGTAAAGCCGGCAGCGTCGGATCCTGCTCTTTGAGCAGTCGCCTTACGGTTTCAGCCTTTTCCTCGCCGCTGATTATAAAAGCAATGTTTTTCGCCTGATTGAGCAGGGGCAGCGTAAAGGTGATGCGCCAACTCGACAGCTTTTCTACAAAATCCGCGGTCACCAAACGCCGATTCTCCAGCAGCGCTTTGCCGTTGGGAAAAAGCGAGGCCGTATGGCCGTCGCTGCCCAGGCCGAGGAGAATTAGATCAAATCTCGGCACGGTCTCCAAAACGCCGAAAAAACCGCGGATGAGGGACTCGTACTCCATCGCCGCCTGATGCGCGGTCGGATATTGCGTGGGGACCGGAAAGTAATGCTCCTTTTCGATTCCCAGCGGCTGCAACAGCCTTCGAACGGCCAGGCCGGCATTGCTCTCCTGGTGATCGATCGGCACGAACCGTTCGTCGCTCCAAAAAAAATCGAAATAACTCCATTTTATTTCATCGCGTAAAACCAGATGGTCGTACCAACCGGCGGGTGTGGAGCCGCCGGAGAGGGCAATTGTGAATCGCCCGGACTTGGCAATGATTTCATCCGAGACCTCCGCCAGCCAATCAGCGGCAAAAGCGTAAAGGTCGTCACGCTCGGACAGAGTTATGATTTGCGGTTTCATGCAAAAACTCGAGCAAATGGTTACAGGTTTGGAGATAGAGCTCGTCTTGAACGACGGTATCCAACGCTTCGCAGAGGAGGTCGCCGGTACAGCGCCGAGGATGAGGGAATTCATATTCAGCGGTTATTTCGCCGCCAACCTGCAGCGAGGCGGTAAAAACATTCTTTTCGGCGGCGAGTGTTAAAATAAAGCTTTTTTCATTTCGTTTGCCGAGAAATTTGATTTTCTGCACTCCCAAACCCTCACCCGGCAGCCTCCTAAGGGTGATTGCCGGAAGAGAACAGCCTCGACGGTAATGTAGGACCGTGTTCCAGCGCTCGACCGTTCCAACCCTGGAATTCTGCAGCGAAGCGGCGAGCCAAGCCGCCGTATATAGCGCCGCAAGGGCCGGTTTTTCTGCCGAGTAGTAGATTTCGATCTCCTGCAGCGCGGTAAGGAGCTGCAGATTCTCCACGCGGTCAAAGAGACGGGCCGTCGCCTCGCGCCAGTCCGCCGAGCGCAGCCATACAAGATCGACGACGCTGCGCTGCCGGCTTTGCTTTAGGATTTCCTTGAGGATGTCTGCAATCTCTTCGAGATTGTCAAAAGTATCGTCGGGCCGGACGACGAGCCGGTCGACATAGCGGAGCAGCGGTTCCAGGCTTTCCGGAAGGCTGTGAAAACGGTCAAAAGACCACAAAAAGACCGGCAGATCCGGCAACAGGAGCGGCAACACTGCACCGCTAATCCACTGAGACGGTCGGCGATTTGCCTGTAAAAAGATCGCCTCGGCTACAATAAGCTTATGACCTTCGGCAAACTCTTGGAGATAGGCATAGAGGCTTGCACTCATTTCAGCGGCTGATAAAGTCGGTTCCGCCGAAACGACAATAATTCGGCCCGGATGATGAGCAATGATTTCGGGCAGCTGCCGGCGAAGCTTTTGGGCGCACGAGGTCTCTTGACAAAGCACGACGAGATTTAGGGTTCCGGCTTTGAGCAAAGCCGCAGAGTCGCTGCCTGCAATTTCGCGCCAAAAACGCCGAAAGACCGACTCGATTTGCGGCGGCGGAATCTGCTCGCCAAGTTTTTGCTCGACGGCTTTCATAGACGTCTCCATTCCCTACCTTCGCGGCCCGGCAAGGCGTCCGCCTCCGGCGGCCCCCACGTCCCGGCAGGATAAACCGGCAAACTGCTCACCTTGGATTGCTGCCAATACCGGAAGATCGGCTCAAGAATTTTCCAAGACGTCAAGTTTTCGTCAGAGCGCGTAAAGAGCGTTGCGTCGCCGATGAGCGCGTCCAACAGCAGCCTCTCGTAAGCCTCGGGCGCCTTTTGTCCGAAACTGGTGCCGTAACGAAAGTCCATAGTGACCGGCCGAATGAGACTGGAGTGGCCGGGCACTTTGGAATCGAAGCGCAGCGAGATGCCTTCATCGGGCTGGATGCGGAGGGCCAGGACGTTCGGGCCGACCTGCTCGCGCGTCTCGCGGCTGAACATTTGCAGCGGCGCGCTCTTGAACTGCACCGCTATTTCGGTGACGCGCTTCGGCAGACGTTTTCCGGCGCGCAGATAAAAGGGCACGCCCGCCCAACGCCAGTTTTCGATCTCCAGTTTCATGGCCACGTAGGTTTCGGTCGTCGAGTCCGGCGACACGCCCTCTTCCTCTTTGTAGCCGGGCAACGGCTCGCCCATAATGGAACCGGCAATATATTGGCCGCGCACGACAAAATCGGCGATACGGCTTGGATCGAACTCTTTGATTGCGCGCAGAACTTTGACTTTTTCATCCCTTACCGCCTCCGAATCGATGGAAGCGGGCGGTTCCATGGCAAAGAGACAAAGAAGTTGAAAGACATGATTCTGCACGATGTCGCGGGTGATGCCTGTTTCCTCGAAAAAGTTGCCGCGTCCTTCGACACCGAGCGTTTCCGCAACGGTGATCTGAACATGATCGACGTAGCGGCGGTTCCAGATCGGTTCAAAGATGCCGTTGGCAAAGCGAAAGACAAGGATGTTCTGCACCGTCTCTTTGCCGAGATAATGGTCGATGCGATAGACCTGGTCTTCGCGAAACACTTGGCTGATCAAACGGTTGAGCTTTTCCGCGGTGGTAAGGTCTCGGCCGAAAGGTTTTTCGATGATGATGCGCGTCCAGCCTTTGGGACTGCGCTGCAGTCCCGCCTGACGGATGCCCTGCACGATGGTTTCGTAGGCCGAGGGCGGCGTTGCCAAATAGAACAGCCGGTTGCCGGGCAATTGGCAGCGTTCTTCGAGTGCTACAATGAACGCCGCCAGTCCCTTGTGCGCTTCAACGGTCGTAAAGTCGCCCTGGTGGTAGTGGATTCGTGATAGAAAGCTGCGCCTGTCTTCCAGGCTGCTGTCGCCGTGAAAAGTCTGGAGCGCAACGTCCAGATCGTTGCGGAAGGTATCATCGTTTTTTGGTCGTCGGGCAAAGGCAACAATTTGCAGCTCCGGAGGCAGCAGATTTTGTTGATAGAGACTGAAAAGAGAAGGGATCAGCTTGCGCTTGGTCAGGTCGCCGGTTGCGCCCCAAATGACCAGAACCGCCGCTTCAGCTGTCCGTCTGCCGCGCATTCCCTCTCGGAAAGGGTTTTCAAACGCTTCATCCATATCTTTATTCAATCACCTAAAATGATCATTTCAGGAAACCCCGCAATGCGGAGCGAGTTACAACAACAAGCATCGACATCGGTTTAATCCTTAAGGTGATGAATGAAAACTCTCCTAATGCACGCGATTCGGTTTATCGTTTTGTCGGCGGCGCTTTTTATGATTCTGGGAGTATTCGAATCGACCGGCGTCCAAGTTCATCAAATTAATATACAATCCCCCAAGTTAAAATCCAATCGTGAGGTCAGGCTGCTGCATTTGACGGATCTTCATTTGGCGCACTGGGGGAGGCATGAACAACACCTTTTGGCTCTTCTTTCCAGGCAGTCGTATGATGCAGTGCTGATAACCGGCGATTTTCTCAAAAACCGAAAATTGTTGGAGAATCCCGATTCTCCGGCGGCGCAGCAAGCCCTGGCGACGGTCGAGCAGTTTGTCCGTGCTTTGAAAGCGCCGATGGGCATTTTCGTTTGTCGCGGCAATAACGATTTCAGCAACGACAAAGAAAAAAGCGACACCTTATTGGAGCGACTCGAACGCAGCGGTGTAAAGGTTCTGGTGAACGAGGCGGTGTCGATTGCTGATGGGGCGGTAACCCTTTTGGGGGTCGATTTCCCATGGTTTTCACGCACCGAAGTCGCCGACTTTGCCGTCGTCGAATGCGAAGGGAATCGCGTCCTGCAGGCCAAGTCCTCGACTAAAAACTCTTACAGCCACCGGCTGATCGATAAAGGGCGTTCGAAGTGGCGGGATTACCGTTACTCCGGCAAGTTTCGCCTTTCCCAGCCGGAACGCGGCGGCATTGGTTTCATTTTCTATTCGCAATTCGACCGCGGTTGGGATCGCTTCTATCGGCTTCGCATTCGCGGCGGACAGGCAGAGTTCTGCTTTTCCCATCACGGCGCTGAAGCCGAGGGACAATGCTTTCCTTGTCGGCTCGTCGGCGATCGATGGTATTGTTTTCTTATTGAATGCCGCACCGAGGCTGCCGGCGCAATTATGCGCGGCAAGGTGTGGCCTGACGGAGAAGCCGAGCCCGACTGGTTGGTGAGCGCCGTTGAAGCCTCGGCGGTGTTTCAGGGCGGCACGGTCGGTGTGTGGAGCGCGGGCGAAGGCCTGCGCCAGTTCGATGACCTATGTGTTGTTTCCAGTATCGGCGATACGTTGATGTACGAGGATTTTTCTGCGACGGTCGTCGGCGGCGATCCCTACGGATGGGTTGATTACAATTACGAGGAACAGGCGCTGACCTGGTTGACGGATCATCTGCCGGATTCCACGCTGACGATCCTGCTGGCGCATTCGCCCGATGCGGTTCGTCAGGCCGAGGAGGCCGGAATTGACATTCAGCTAAGCGGCCATACCCACGGCGGTCAGGTCTGCCTGCCGTTCATCGGCGCGGTGCAGGCGCCGATCGCGCTCGGACGACGCTATGCGCAGGGTCTCTTCCACTACGGCAATACGATGCTCTATGTCAATCGCGGCATCGGCTCGGGCGATCTGCCGCTGCGGCTCTACTGCAGACCCGAGGCAACCATCATTGTTTTGCAGCCGAGGAGCAGTGCAAATTAGGCAGATGATCAAACCACTGCAGGCCGTTAGAAAGCAATGGGCACGCTTTATCAGATTTTGAGCCTTTTGATGATCAGGAGGGTTGCGTCGTCCTGGAGGGGCGAATAAGCGTCGAACGCCTGAACTTGATCGAAAATGCGTTCGCAGATGGCGCGGCTGGATTCTTTTTTATGCTCGCGAACTGTTTGGACAAGCCGCTCGATACCGAAAAAGCGATCAGGCGCGGTGCCTCGTTCGATGATGCCGTCGGTATAGGCCACCAGAATGCTGTCCGGCGGCATATAAACGTGCGAACGGGTGATCTTGAGTTCGGGAAAGAATCCTAAGGCAATGCCGCCCGCTTCCAGCCTGACGGTCGAAGTCTCGGTTATGAGGACCGGCGGCGGATGGCCGGCGTTGGCGTAAAAGAGGTGCCCGTCGTTTTCGAATTCGCCGATAAACACGGAGACAAAGCTGGTGGAGTAGGTGCTGCGCTGGATGACGCGGTTGAGCTTTTTCAGAGTGTGGATGAGGCGGAGTTCCTGCGCCAGCCCCATGCGCAGGCCGACAACCACATCCCTGACCAACAGCGCCGCCGGAATGCCATGGCCGGTGGCGTCGCCGATCGAAAAGCCGAAAGCGCCGTCTTCAAAGTCGTAAAAGTCAAAAAAGTCACCGCCGATAATTTCCGCCGATTGCGAAAAGGCATAGACGTCATAGCCGGAGATTTGCGGCGGCTGTGTCGGCAGGAGAGATTTGTGAATCTCTGCCGCCTGCTCCAAGCGTCCGCCAATCAGGTCGATAAAGATGCGGTAATTCAGCGAGAGACGTACGGCATTAAGGAGCAGCGTGATTTCTTCGCGTCCCCAGCCCGGCAAAAGATCGAAAACCAGCAGCCATTGCTGTTCTTGACTGTGCACCCAAATGGCGGCGACGTCGTGCGCAGGCTCGGCGACGAAAAAATGTCTGCTTAGATGCGGCTGATCATAGATGTAACTGCGGTGCTTGGCGGCCAGGACGATCGGCTCAGAGTCTAAAGGGAGGTGGGGTGTCCATCGATCGGTTGCTTCGGGAAAGGTCAGGACGAACTCGGCTCCGCGGAGCTCGTAAAGCCTGCCGGATCCGATATGCAGCCGTTCGCCGAAAACAGTCTCGATTCGACGAATGACATGCGGCAGCAGAGCGCCTTCCGGCTGTTCGATGCGAATGGTCGCGAGAAGTGCGTCCAACTCGCGATAAAAGCTTTTTGCGTCAATCATGCAGGAAAAGCAAGAATGGCTTGACAAATGAAGCGGCGCCGAATGGCTCGGCGCCGCATGTGGGATTATTTAAGCTTGAAAATGACGCCTGCGTAAATACCCAAATAGTCGAGGTCCCCAAGAGTATACTTGACCTCGGCAAAGCCGTCGAGATTCGGCGAGAGCTTGTAGGAGGCGCCGCCAAGCAAATGGATCGCCAAATCCAATTCGCTGTCGGAAGCTTCAACATCGCCGAAACTATAGCCATAGTTCGGCCCTGTATATTCGCTCTTCCACATCGAGAGATCAAAGCCTAATCCTGCACCGGCGTAGGGTTTGAAATCGCTGCTGCTTTCAAAATAATACTTGCCGATTGCGGCAAGAGAAAGAACGCTCCAACTCCATTCCCAATAGGCGCCCTCATTGTAGGCTTTGCGCCAGTAATCCAAATAGCCGTAAACTCGGACAACCGAAATTTTACCGAGATCAGCAACCGCACCAAAACCGATCGTATTATCCAACGGATCTTCCGGCATGATGAATCCCAATTTGCCGCCGATGCCCTTAAATCTGATGTCCGTCTGCGCTGAAACGCTGAGCGTCAAGGTCAGCACCACAAGCACCACAATTCCTAGTTTTTGCATCGCCACTCCTCCTCGGATTAGTATGGATTTTCTTTTGGGTATTGTCGAATACCTTGCAGCACAAAACATTCGGTCAAAAGCGATAATTCCCATTAATGTTATAACAAGGAAAATCGCTTGATTCAGCGTTTGCTTGTGAACCGACAAGAGAATATATTGAAAATAGCGGAAAACGAGTAGAAAAATCGCTTTTGAAATTGTCGAGAATAAAGTATGATGTATAGGAATTGGTTGCTCCATATTTTCTTTCAAAACATTGTCAAATAAAGCAGAACGGAATAGCTGGTTTTAAAGACAAAATGGGGAACGTGTCATATTCTATTGGCAATTGTTTTATCATGTCCTCTAGTTTCCTTAAAATCACTTGCAAGCGTTACGGCGGTTAAATCTGCCTTAATCCGATTATTGGGGCGCCGTCTTGCCGGCGCATTTATGCATCCGCAAGATGATGGTGAGATTCCACAATTTTCCATTGTTATTGTTAGTGTGCTGTAATAAGGAGGAACGTTATGAAAGCCATGAAAAATGTGCACTGGATCGGTGCCGGGCTGATGGTTCTATCCTGGGTACTTAATTGGTCGCTTTCCGGACTGCGGACACATTTGCTCTTCTTTCCGCTTTGGTTGGGTTTTGCATTGTTGCTCGACGGTCTCACCTTTGCCCGTACCGGCTCTTCGTTGCTCACTCGGTCGCCGCGGCGATATGCGGGACTCTTTCTCGTCTCGGCACCCGCATGGTGGCTGTTCGAACTTTTCAACCTGCGCACGCAAAATTGGTTCTATTTGGGAAAGGAATCATTCAGCTCCCTGGAATATGCCCTATTCGCTACGATCAACTTTTCCACCGTTATGCCGGCGGTATTCGGTGCGGCGGAACTTTATCGCTCGTTTAATTTCATTGGCGGGCAAAAGACATGGATTCGCGTCCCGACCGCACCGCGCAGTCTGATCCTTTATGCCGGCATCGGCTTTGTCATGCTGGCTTTGGTCCTAGGTGCGCCGCGCTATAGTTATCCGCTGCTCTGGACCTCTCTGGTGTTTATTCTCGAGCCGCTCAACTATCGATTGGGTGCAAGAACACTATTGGCAGAATTGGAAAGAGGCGATTGGCGCCCGGTCTGGTCTCTGTGGCTGGGGTGCCTAACCTGCGGCTTTTTTTGGGAAATGTGGAATTATCTTTCTTATCCCAAATGGATTTATCATACGCCTTTCGTCCAATTTGCGCATGTTTTTGAGATGCCCCTGCTCGGCTATTTGGGTTACCTGCCTTTTTCCATGGAGCTCTTTGCCCTTTATCATTTGACCGTACGTATTCTTGGTGGAGAAAGCCCCTATTTGCTTTTGAGCAAGAATTGAATTATGTTATCGGTGAGCTAATACGGAAAGAATTTATGGATTGGAATCTCGTTCTCCCCTTCCTCTTGTACTTGTCGGCGATGGTGGCGATCGGGCGTTGGTTCTACAGCCGCTCGCAGACCCCGATCGATTTTTTTCTCGGCGGTAGGGGACTCAATTCCTGGGCTGCGTCTTTGAGCGCTCAGGCTTCGGATATGAGCGGTTGGCTGCTCGTGGGTTTGCCCGGATACGCCTATCTTTACGGCATTGAGGCGCTGTGGATTGCTGCCGGATTGTGGCTTGGGACCTTTCTTAACTGGAAATTCGTTGCGGCCAGGCTGCGTACCCTCACCTTGAGCCGCGGCAACGCGATCACGCTCCCTCAATATTTCGCCAACAGCGTCGGCGAGCCTGCCCGCCTACTGCGCTTGATTTCTGCTGCTTTTATACTCATCTTTTTTCTCATCTACACCGCATCCGGATTTGCAGCGGGCGCCAAGCTGTTCAGCACCGTGCTGAACGTCTCTTATTCGGCCGGACTGCTTGTCGGCGCGGCGGTGATCATCAGTTACACTTTCCTGGGCGGGTTTTTAGCGGTATCGTGGACCGATGTGGTGCAGGGCACGATCATGTTTTTCGCCATTATTATTGCACCGCTGCTGGTTTTGGTAAAATTGGGAGGCAGTGAAACGGCTGCACGTTACTCTGCCATGGATTCTTCCTGGAAAAGTTGGATCGGCGCAGCTCATTCGGGTCATTCCGGTATTCGCCTGTTATCCTTGTTGGGCTGGGGCTTGGGTTACTTTGGGCAGCCGCACATTCTGGCGCGTTTCATGGCGATCCGTTCACCGCAACAGGTTCCGATCGCCCGTCGTATTGCCATGTTTTGGGTCAGCCTGTCCTTGACCGGCGCGGTGTGCATGGGTTTAATTGCGCGCCTTTATCTCTCGCCGGAACTTACGGGACAAGAGGCGGAAAAGGCGTTCATGATCGTCGTTCGCACGCTCGCCCATCCGTTTCTGGCCGGATGCCTGCTTTCCGCCGTCCTGGCTGCAATCATGAGCACGGCCGATTCGCAATTGTTGGTCGCATCTTCGGCGTTTGTCGAAGACATCTATCACACCCTTCGGCGTAAAAGTCCTTCGACCAAGGACCTTATGCGGATCAGCCGCGCCGCAGTTCTGATCATTGCCCTGGCCGCTCTGGCCATTGCCGTCAATCCCGAATCCGGCGTGTTCGATCTGGTTTCGTATGCCTGGGCCGGTTTCGGCGCCGCATTCGGCCCGCTGGTGTTGTTTTCATTGTACCGGCGCGACGTTTCGGCAAACGGCGCTTTGGCAGGGGTTGTCGTCGGCGGATCGACCGTGCTGATTTGGAAGCAGCTTTCCGGCGGTTTTTTTGACTTGTACGAAATCGTGCCCGCCTTTTTGCTGTCCAGCCTGGCGATCTATAGCGTCAGCCGTTGGGAAAAAAGATGATGCGGAGAAGCTGTGGAAAGACAATCCAATTAACTTGGCTGGAGGAATGACAAAGTTTTTGCTCCGTGACACAGTTGCAGAAATGGGTTTGCCGCCGCCTTTTCACGCCGGCGCAAACAGGTAAGCAATTGGGAGAAAGCCATGCTTAGGAAAACGTTGCTCTCTTTGGTTACGGTTTTCATTTTGGTGCAGTTCATTCCTGTAAACCGCAATAACCCGCCTATGGAAAAAGACCTGAACGCACCTGATCGAGTCAAAACCATCCTGAGGGTTTCGTGTTATGATTGTCACTCCCACGAAACCAAGTGGCCGTCTTATAGCCGTATTGCGCCGATTTCTTGGCTGATCGCTCATCATGTTCGTGAAGGTCGCGAATATCTCAATTTTTCACATTTTGAGAGCATGGATTCGACACAAAAGCGCTTGGCTGCGGTTCAAATTAAAAGAGAAATTGAAAAGGGAAGTATGCCCTTGGCTCCCTATGTGTGGATGCATTCGCAGGCCAAGATGACGCCGGAAAAACGACAGATTGTACTTGATTGGCTTGCGGCTTCTTTTGGCGCCAACTAAGAGATGAAAAAGATGCTGAAAATTGATATTTTTGAACTGCCGGTGCAGTTTGCGGCAGTGGAGTTGGCTGAAGTCAAGGTTACGGAAAATCAGACGGCATTTGCCCGCATGCTCGAGTGCGCCGAAGAATATGCCGAGCGTTACGCCTGGACGCCGCCGAGCGAGATTCCCGGCGTGCAGGCGGCGCGTCGCCTGTTTCACGCGGTCGGTATTGATCCCACCAAGCGGCGGCCCTCTTCCGAGGCACTGCTGCATCGGGCCCTCAAGCGCAAAGGATTCGAGTCAGTCAACGCCCTGGTCGACGTCGGCAATTGGTGTTCATTGGAATTTCTTTTACCTACCTGTATTTACGATGTCGCACAAATAGAGGGGTTGGTGGTGCTGCGCCGCGGACGGCCGGGTGAGCAGTACGAGGCGCTGAACGGTCGGCTGATGGAGTTCGAAGGCAAGCCGGTGTTGGCCGACGATTTGGGCCCTTTCGGCTCACCATTGACCGATTCTCAGCGTACGGCGGTTCGAATGCATACCCGCACCGCACTGCTGGGCATTTGGGCACCGCAGGATTATGACCGCTCCCTTTTGCTGGAGCAGGCCGAACAGTTTGCCGAGCGCGCGCTTCAGGTCTGCGGCGGCAAACTTGTCTCGTTGGCCGTCCTGCCGCCGGCAGCAACCCAGGCATCTCCGCTGTCTCCATAATTGTTTGCTTCGGACCCGTGTCTGATCGCTATAACTGTTGGAAAAAAGAATGAATTGTAAACATGCATCGCTGGTTTTTTGGGGGATTCTTGCGTCAGCGTTTTTATTTGTGATACGCTGCAGCTCGCCGGAAAAGCTTGCGGGCGAGGTTCAGGCGCCGAAGCCCCTGCCTGCCGGTTTAAAGATCGACTGGCCGAAGGAGGGAACCCTGTACCCGCCGGAAATGGCGCCGGCGAGCGTTATCTGGCGGCGCACTGCCCCGGTAAAGCGACAGCTGGCTTTCGTGCATGCCGGAGCCGAGCTGCTGTTCAGCGGTGAAGTGTCGGGAACGACCTGGCGTCCCGACTCGCTGCTTTGGGAGCGAATCAAGCAGCGGGCGCTCCGGCAGACGGTGACTGTGGCGGTGGTCGGCGTAAAAGGCAAGCGAATCGTCTGCGGCGACCGCCGCAGTTTTCGCGTTTCGCCGGACAGCGTGGGCGCGCCGATCTTTTACCGCGCCGTGCCGCTGCCGTTTTTTTACGCGCTGCATCATCTCAATGAAATCCGCTGGAAACTTGGGTGGATCTCTTCCGCCAAGCCCGCACCCACGCTCCTGACCAATCTGCCGCTGTGCGGCAACTGTCACAGCTTTTCAGCCGACGGCCGAACCCTGGCCATGGACGTCGATTACGCCAACGACAAAGGCTCGTACGCCATCACTGAGATCAGCGACCAGACGGTGCTTTCACCCGAGCAGATCATCACATGGAGCGACTATCGGCGCGAAGATCGGCGCCCAACCTTCGGCCTCCTGTCGCAAATCTCTCCTGACGGCCGCTACGTCGCCAGCACGGTCAAGGATCGATCCATTTTTGTCCCCAAAGACGATCTGCATTACTCGCAGCTCTTTTTCCCCATCAAGGGGATTATCGTCATTTATGATCGAGTCGAAAAGCGGTTCTTCCCTTTATCCGGCGCCGATGATCCGACCTATGTACAAAGCAATCCAAATTGGAGTCCTGACGGCCGCTGGATCTATTTTGCCCGCAGCCGCGCCTACAGCTCGGAAAGACTCGAGCAGAGCACTGAAGTCGTAATGCCGACGGAAGTAGCGGAAGAGTTTATCAGCGGCCGAAAAGAGTTTAAATTCGACATCTATCGTGTACCGTTCAACAACGGCCGGGGGGGGATTGCGGAACCGGTACGCGGCGCTTCGAACAACGGCAAGAGCAACTACTTCCCGCGCATTTCGCCGGACGGTAGACGGCTGGTCTTTTGCCAGGCAAACAATTTTATGCTGCTGCAGCCGGACAGCAGGCTGATGCTGCTTCCCATTGAAGGCGGCGAACCAAAGCCGCTCGCCTGCAATACCGATTCAATGAACTCCTGGCACAGCTGGTCGCCGAACGGCAAATGGTTGGCCTTTGCTTCCAAAGCGCGTTCGGCTTATACCGACATTCTTTTGACCCATATCGATGAGGAAGGGCAGGCTTCGCCTCCCGTGCTGCTCGATCACCTCGCCGCCGAAGGCTATGCCGCCAACATTCCCGAATTCGTCAACCGTCGGGAAAGGTGGAGCCGCATTGTAGACGGTTTTTCCAATCAGGCCCACTATTACTTTACCATCGGCCGCAACAAAATGGGGGAGAAAAAGCCGAAGGAAGCTTTGGAGGCCTTTGCCCAAGCTATTCGCCTCGATCCGACTTACGGCCGAACCTATATCTTAAAAGGGCACATCGAGTTTGCCAACGGTCTGTATGACGAGGCCCTACAGTCTTATCAGAGCGCCGCTCGCTACATCAAGGACGATTTTGATCTTTACCAGAATCTCGGCACAACATTGTACAAGCTGCGGAGATTCGATGAGGCTGTGATGGCTTTTTCGACCGCTTTGCGGCTTAATCCCAAGAGCGCCGATGCCTATTTGGGCAGGGGGCTGGCCTATGCTCAGCAGGAGAAATATGCGGCGGCGTTGAAGGATTACGACGCGGCCGCCGCGGCGGCGCCGAACAACGGCCGCATCTATCATGAGCGGGGCGTTGTGAACGCGCTGGTCGGCAACTTGGTGCAGGCGGAACAGGATCTGCAGACCGCTCATCGTCTGGAGCCGGAAAACGCGAGGACTTTAGAAAAACTGGGGGATATAAGATATCAGCTGCAGCGATACGCTCAGGCGGTGGAGACTTATACGCAGGCGATCGGTCTTGAACCGCAAAACGCCAAACTTTATGAGGCGCGCGGCGACGCCCGTTACAAATTGCGCGATCTGCAGGCCGCTTTGTCAGATTACGAGAAGGTTGTCTCTTTGAATCCGCGCGCCGGCAGCAGTTACTACCGACTCGGGGTGGTGCGGCTGGAACTGGGCGATCGTGCCGGCGGCTGCCGTGACTTGGCGACGGCGGCTCAGCTTGGGGTTCGGCAGGCGGAGGAGCTGCGCCGCAAATCGTGCCGCTGAGCGCGGTTAGAAGGCAAATCGGAACGAAGAAGTGGACAAGCTGACGATCCAGCGAAACTCGAACTCCGATTCGTTTGGCAGGGGGTCGCTGACCCAGATCGGCAGATGCAGCGCCAAGGGGCCGAGCGGCAGAGAGATGCCCGCATCGTAGCGCCAAATCTTGTCTGCCGAGGCCAATCGGCTGTCCCATACCGATCCGGCGTCGAAAAAGAATCTGATGGGCATCAGCGGCACGGAGAGTTCCGCATTGGCGGCGATCAGGCGGTCGCCGGACAGGTAGCGGCCAAAATAGCCGCGCAGGTTGCCGCCTTCAGCCGGAAGCTGCAGGCGCTCCTGGGGCGAAAAGCGACCGCGACCGTCGACCAGCGGCGATAAAAGGCCGCGTTCCTCCATGCCGCCGTAGAGGTACAAGCGGTGCTGCAGCGCCGGAGTACCGGTCGTCAATCCGGCAAATAGGCGCAGGTTAAGCCTCAGCTCCTTGGCTGCCCGCCAGTCAAAGGTCGAGGTTATCTGCAGGCGATGAAAGGAAAAGTCGCTCGCCGTGAAGTTGCCGCCGCTGAGCAAAGCAAGACTCGTTCGATTTTGCAGCAAAAAGCCGCCGGTTTCTGCTTCCGCGGATAATTGGAGGGCTGATACGGTTCCCGGACTCCAGGTTCTGGTTTCCCAATAGGCGAGGTCGTACAAGCGGTCATAGCGCCACCCGGCGGTCAGTCTGAGCAACGGCGCCCGCCAGGGCAGTTCGGCAAACTGCGTGGACAGAGCCGCCTCGGCGTGAACGCGGCCTTCGAGGTCGCGCAGCCCGCTTTCAAAACGAAGCAATTGGTCGCCGGCATAAAGGTGGGTCCCATAACCGAGAGAGTAGTTCCATTTGCCGCTGCGCGTGCCGTAGCTTGCGCCGAGGTGCCACTCGTGAAAGCCGATAAGCGGGTAAAAGGTGCGCCAATTGCCGCCGCTGATCGTCAGGCCGGGCCGCCATCCGTCCACGTCGTCTTCATACCACAGGGTCGGCATGAACAGGACCATGTGGCGGTCGAACGGTGGAACGGCAAAAAACGGCCGCACCTGAAAACGACGTGGAAAAGAATTGTTCCAGTTATTTACTTCCGGAATCGCGTCGTTCGGATCGATAACGACCGATTTACATGAGGCGGCCTGAAAGATCAATGGCTCGCGGGAACGCCCGTCCCATTGCTGCGTCAGGGTTTTGCCGTCATGCGTCTGCAGCACGACGTTGGCCGGTAGGACGGCGTCGCCTCGATTTTCCACAAAAACGCGAACGGTGTTGCTTTCCTTGTCGCGTTCTTTTTCGAGGTGTGCAATGCGTAAATCTGCCCGCGCCGTACCGTAGACCCATTGGCGAAAGAATTCGTCCGCCGGTTCACCCGTCACTTCTTTGACAATTTCGCAGAAATCTTTTGTCGTCGGGTGCTTAAACTGCCAACGCGCAAAATAGGTCTGCATGATGCGGTCAAACATTTCTTCGCCGAACCGATCCTGCAGCATGTTGAGTACAAAGCCGCCCTGCGCATAGACGAGGGCTGCGTACTGCAGATCGTCCATTTCATAGGGCTTGGTCGAAAGCGGCAGACTGCTGCGGTTGGCGGCAACCATGTACCAGATCATCCGCTGCATATCATGGTCGCTGAAGGCGGGCAGGAAGGGATGTTTGTCGCCCCAGGTGAACAGGTTCCCCTTGACCCCGTAACGCTCCCGCATGTAGCGCATCTCGCTGAAGGTATTCATGCCCTCATCGAGCCAGGCTTCGGCCATCTCGTTGTTGCCGAGGATGCCGTAGAACCAGTTATGGCCGACCTCGTGCATGATCACGCCTTCCAACAGCCGCATAAAAGAAGGTCCCCCTTCCGAAATGATGGTGAGCATAGGGTATTCCATGCCGCCGCCTGCGGAAAGGTCACCGTCGACCACGCTTTGTTGGGGATAAGGAAACGGCATGTACCATTTGCCGTAGCTTTCCAGCGTTTTTGCAACATAGCTGACGGCATCTTTCCACGCCTCTTCGTGATGCGGAAGCACATAGACGAAGATGTCCGTTTGCTCAAATCGTCCGTGTTTGACGATGAAACGCGAGTCGGCGCACCAGGCAAAGTCATGAACCTTTTCCGCCTTGAAACGAAGCGTCTTTGTCGCGCTGCTCTTTTCTCTTTTTGCCGCCTGCTTGAGGATTCGCCGAATTTCCTTTTCGGCGGCCCTGTTTTTGAGGGTTCTCAAACTGTCGATTCGTTTCCCTTCGGAGATCCTCTCCTGCATGGCGGCGATTTCCTGCTCGGGAGAAACCAGCGTGCCGGTGGCGGCGACGATCAGATCTTCCGGAACCGTTATTTCAACGTCGAATGTTCCGAACTCGCCGTAAAATTCGCCGATGCGGTGATAGCCGTCCGGGTGCCAGCCGAAGCGGTCATAGACCACCATTTTGGGATACCATTGGGTGATTTCATAATGGCGATCGGTATGTCCCAAGCGGGAAAAGATGATCGGCAATTTAACAAAGAACTCGATCGAAAGAGTTATGGTGCCTTGAGGCGGCAGCGGCGAGGGAAGAAAAACCTGCAGTTCCGTACCGTCATCCGGCTTTTCGCGCCGCTCGAGCTCTTGGCCGTTCAGGGTCAACGAACGGATCTCCATAAAGCCGCGCTGCTTGGCGCTGCTGAAATGAAATTGCGTCGAACCGGCGGCGCGCATTTCGCGGGCATAGACGCTGTTGTCGTCGCGATAAGCGTTCGGATAAAGGTGGATCCAGACAAAACTCAGCGTATCGGGTGAATGATTGATATAGGTCAGCTCCTCGCTGCCGGTCAGAGTGTGCTCTTTATCGTCCAAGGTCACGCGGATGCGATAGGCGACCTCCTGCTGCCAGTACTCGGCCTGCAAAGCTGACGTCAAAGCTGCGACGACAAGCCCAAAGAATAATGCTCGATACATAGATTCCTCCCGAGAGATGACGACACTCCGTCAGGATTCGCGGAAAACGAATAGGGTCTGCGTGGGGTATGCGAATTGAATATCTTCCTCTTTGAAACGACGATAGACGGCCAGGTTGATGCTTTGCTGGATGTCCATTGCCGCACGATATTCCGGAGACAACACCCAGAAGATAATCTCGAATTGGATGCTGTAGTCGCCGAATCGCACCAAGTGGGCGCGGTCGAAGCGCGTTTGCGGCGTCTGTTCGATGATTTCCCGCAGAATCTGCGGGATTTTCTCCAGCTTTTCGGCCGGCGTTTGATAAACGACGCCGATGTTCATCGTCAGACGGCGTTCCTGCATGCGTTTAAAGTTGCGAATCCGGCTGGCAAGCAGATCGCTGTTGGAGATGATGAGCTGCTCCCCCGAGATACTGCGGATGCGCGTCGTTTTCAAGCCGATGTGTTCGACATGTCCCATAAAGGTGTCGATGGTGATAAAATCGCCGATGACAAACGGCTTGTCCAAGGCAATGGAGAGCGAGGCAAACAGGTCGCTTAGAATATGCTGCAAAGCTAAAGCAATGGCTACGCCGCCGATTCCCAGGCCTGTAATTAGCGCCGTAATATCGATGCCGAGGTTATCGAGCGCCAGTAATAAGATGATGGTCCAGAGCAGGGCTTTGAGCAGAAAGCCGAAGGCGGCAAACGTCGGTGCCGTACCGTTTTGATCCAGCCTTTTTTCCCTTTTGTAGGCCAAATAATGCTCGATGACGCCGTTTCCCCACAGGGCTATCTGCAGCAGCAGAATGAGGACGGCAAGGTTGTTGAGAACGTGACGGACCTTGTCGCTTTGCGCCAAAAAACGGCTGCCGACAAACAGGGCAAAAGCGAGAACGATCGGCGCTTTGAGTCGCGTCAGCAGGTCGGCCAGCAGGTCGTCGATTTTATTTTCGGTTTTGTGTGCCAAAGAGAGAAGCAGGCGCTGAATGAGCATTTTTGCGCCGAAAAGCAGGAAAAAGACACACAGCGTGATCAGTCCGGATCGCAGCCATTGCGCCGCTGTATTCCCCCAAAAGAGCTGTTCGATGTTCATGCACCTTTCCTTTTTAATCGACGAAATATAACGATTTCAGATAAATCGATAAAGTGCTTTCAACATTAGCTGCTTTTTACTATTTTGGTCTTGACTTTTGACACGGCCGATCGTCGGTTTTCAGCCGAACAACTTTTGGTGAGTACATATCGTGCTGTTTTCGTCAACAGGCAAAGTGTAGGCTGGTATTCGATTTTGTATAGGAGTCGATTATGCGACGAGTAATTTTTCTGCTGAGTCTTCTGTTTGCAGTTTACGGCGCTGCGGCGCCGCGCTATTCGGTTACCCTGGGGATGAGCAAGCCGTTTGCGCCCGAAGAGCTGCAGCGCTATTGGCGCAGCGGCTTTAATCTTGCCGCCGGAATCGGCGTCAAATTAAAGCCGCAGCTTGAATTGCAGGGCGAGTTGCTCTACAATCGGCTGGAATTGGACGACACGGCTTTTCTCGGCAACATCACTTCGGCAACGGATGTTTATTCCTCCGTCTCGGGAGGCGCGACCTCGATCACCGAGCTTTCGGCACGGCTCAAATACTTTTCGCAGTCCATAAAAAGCACCACGCCCTATCTTTATCTCAGCTTGGGAGGCGGCCTGAAGGTGATTGCTGAAAAAGAGGTGACCACCGCGGACCGCAACTACAAAGAGCCGCGCGATTCGGTTTTTTCGCCGTCGACGGGAATCGGCCTGGGCGCCGAGGTGAAAATGGCGAAAAATTCACTTTTGGTCGTCGAGGGAGGGTTTCAGTTGCTCTGGACTGATCCGACCACGGTCTATTTGCCTCTTAAAATCGGAGTGATCGTTTTTTAAATTCGGATAACGGCTTTGAGGACGCCGTCGGCATAGACGTCGGTCAACTGAAAGGCTTCCTGTACCTGATCTAAAGAAAACCGGTGGGTAATGAGAGATCGGCCGTCGACGAGGCCCTTCTCCATCAGCGCCAATACCCGTTCATAGGTCATGCGGGAACGGCGGACAAAGCGAAAGGTAAGTCCCTTGCGCCGCGCCGCGCCGGCGGCAAAGGCGCAGCGATCGTCTTCGGGGATACCGATGACGATCACATGTCCGCCGGGCGCCGCTGCTTCCACCATCTGTTCAAAAGTCTGCGGAACGCCCGCCGCCTCAAAGACCAGGTCTGCCCCTCTGCCTTTCGTCTCTTGATGCAGGGCAGCCGAAACATCTTCCTGAGTCGGATCAAATACCCTATCCGCGCCCATGCGCAAGGCGGCTTCCCGTCGGGCTAGAATCGGATCGCTTGCCCAGACTGCCTTCACGCCGGTCAGCCGACGCAACAGATGCAGAACGGCCAACCCGATCGGGCCGCACCCCAAAATCGCGGCGGTCATCGCCGGCCTGACGTGCGCCAAATCGACGGCATGCAGTGCCACGCCGAAAACTTCCGCCAAAACGCCGTCCTCATAATCGAGATTGGGAGGCAGTTTGTGAAGCAAATGTGCGGGCCAAACCATGTATTCGCGCAGAGCGCCTTCCACGCCCGGCATACCGCAGAAACGGACCTGCGGACAGAGATTCGGGTTGCCGCGCAGGCACCATTCGCATTCGCCGCAATGATGTGCCGCTTCTACGGCCACACGATCTCCGATCGCAACTCGGCTTACCGCCGGCCCGTTTTTTACGACGGCGGCGGCAAACTCGTGGCCCAAGACCATACCCTGGTTGTCCTCGTCCCCAAATGCGGCGCCGCGAAAACGGTGCAGATCGGAGCCGCAGATGCCGACGGCACGGATGCGCAGCAAGACCTCGCCGGCTGCAGGTTCGGGAACGGGTTCCTCATAGAGTTCGAGAGTGCGGGGAGCAATGAGTCGGGCAATGCGCATGCTTGACCAACATCCTTCAGTTAAAGCTTTTGGATAATTTCAGCTGCTTTTTAGAGTAGTGTTTGACACCCTACTGGAAAGCAGATGGCCTTTATGAATTCTTGGCTGTTCCGGATTAGGCGCGGTAAGAATGTTGAACCGCATTAAAAGGCCCAAATATCGGCTGTCAATTCATCGTTTTTTCAAGATCCGGCACATACTCGGCCTTTGGGAAGGTCTGGTGCATTTCCTCATTTTCGACCTTTTTTGACGGCCGGATCAAATTTCACTGCAGCTCAAGTCTGAAGTTTCAGTTAGGGTTCTTTACTGAAAAAGTCAGGGCGTTACCTTAGTCGTTCCAAGAGCTCTGCCAGTCGATCCACAACCCAGTCTGCCTGATTGAAATCCATCGTGCGATTATAAGGTTGGCGCAGGGCGGCGACCAGACAGCCGGCAGCTTTGGCTGAGGCCGCGCCGGTTTCGGTATCCTCTACGGCCAGGCACGCTTCAGCCGGAAGCCCAAGGGCCTGCGCGGCTTTCAAATAAGGTTCAGGGTGCGGTTTTTTATGTGTCACATCATTGCCGGTCACGACCGCATCGAAAACCTTTTCCGGTTCCAACTTGCCGCCAAGGCTGAGCTGAGCCAATACAATTTCGACTTGTTGTCGAGAGGTTGTGGTACAAAGGGCAAACTTCCACTCCGCCCTTTTTCCGAACTCGATCATTTCCAAGACACCGGCCTGCGGATAGAGCGGTCCGGCCGTCAGCTTTCGCCGATAGGCTTGCAAGAAAAGACGCTGAATTTCATGATCCTCGAAATTGATGGCAAAATCGCGGCGAATATCCGCCAAATTATCAGCAAACGGCTTGCCGATAAAGCGGTATTGGTACTCATCGCTCAAGGTGATGCCGTAAGGCGAAAAGACGGTGCGAAAGACGTCGAACATCAGCGGTTCCGTATCGACGAGCACGCCGTCCATGTCAAAGATGACGGCGGAGAGCTTCATACGGACTCCGCGGCGTCGAGCTGATCGTCGTCCGGCTGTAGGTCGCCGATGCGGCGGCTTAGTTCTTCGACGACCTTTTTTTTGCCGACGAGAAGAAAGGAATGGCCGGCGTGCCATGGCCTGCCGCGCCAGTCGCACACCGCACCTCCGGCCTCGGTCGCCAGACAGAGACCGGCGGCAAAATCCCACAAATGATCTCCCGAGCTGATGTAGGCATCTGCCGAGCCGTCGACCAGTCGGCAAAGCTCCAAAGCTGTGGCGCCCAGCAATCGGACCTGATAGTCGACAACAAGACGGCGCGTTTGCTCGGCCATGAGCTGTTTGTCGCGCGCGCCGACGCCGCATTCGAGAAACAGCAGCGGCTGTTTGGGAAAGGCCTCATCGAGCAGCAGCCGCTTGCCGTTCTTAAAAGCTCCAACGCCTGTCTCGGCATAAAAGCATTCGTCATGCAAGGGATCGTATACGACACCCAAAATAGGCTTGCCTGACTCCAGCAGGCCGATCGAGACGACGAACAGCGGCATGCGCCGGACAAAGTTAGTGGTGCCGTCGAGCGGATCGATCACCCAAATGCGGTCGGTACGCAGGTCGTGCAGTCCCTGCTCCTCCCCCAAAATGGAGTATGGGGAATCGGCCAGCATTTCGCGGACGGCCTCTTCGGCGCGGCGGTCGAATTCCGTGACCAGCGAACGGTCGCTTTTAACCTGCGTTTGATACGCGGCGGTGAAACCGCGGCGAAGAATCGCGCCGGCCCGTTTGGCGGCGGCCACGGCGAGTTGGAGTTCTTCGGAAAACATCGATAGCGGAATCCTTTCAGTGAGCCAATAACTTTCCTATTCGATAAACCTTTAGAGGACAGCTTTGATCGTTGCAGAAAACCACTCCTCACGCCTTGCAAACCGCCTGCGACGAAAAGACGGGCTCGGCTTGTTAAAGGCAAATCAATTCATCTCGATGCTAATATGTATTTGTGACTTGAAGCTTACCGAACCCGCAGCGCCGGTTTGGTTGATTCAGCTGACGCTGATGCGTAAATTTTCGACCGACGGGATACTTGTTTCGCACCGTCTGAGGCGTGGAGAAAGCCTTCGCATCGGCTGCACGGTTTCGTCAAAACCGATCAGATGAACCGACGGTTTTTTTGTGTCACCGTTTCTTTTTCTGATAGGTGCCGATTAGTTCCGCTTGAGCGAGTATGTGTCCTTCCATCGCCTTCAACAGTTCGGCTTTGGTCGGCTTTTTCAGATCCGGCAGCACGGTGTCCAAAGCGTACAGCTTGAAAAAGTAACGATGGCGGCCGATCGGCGGGCAGGGACCGCCCCAACCGGTGCGTCGGTAATCGCTGGTGCCTTCCAAGGTTCCGTGCGGCAGCTCGTTCGATTTGACGCCTTCGGGTAGACCGTTCGAGTTAGGCGGCAAATTGTAGAGCACCCAATGTACGAAGGTCATGCGGGGCGCAGCCGGATCCGGCGCATCCGGGTCATCGACGATCAGCGCCAGGCTCTTTGCGCCGCTCGGAACGCCGCTCCACGACAACGGCGGGGAGATATCTTTTCCTTCACAAGTGTATAGGGATGGAATTTCGCCCATATGGGCAAAAGCGGATGATGTGATGGTCAATGACATAACAAAACCTCGCAAAGAAATGCTCATGCCGAATAACGCAAATAAAATAAGCGTGAACCGGCTTATTCTGCAAGCAAAACCTTTTCGCTTCATAAATCCTCCTTAAAAAAATCCGGCCCAAGAATTATCCGTCCGTTTTTTACGACGGCATACAGCAGGTTGCAGCCGAAATGATAGGGGAGGAGTTCAAGGCGTTCCACCTGCCAGATCGCCAAATCGGCCTGTTTTCCCGGCTCCAGGCTGCCGAGGCGATCGCCGAGATCGATCGCATAGGCCGCGTTGAGGGTGGAGGCAGTCAGCGCTTCCGCCGCGCTCATTTGCAGCTTGAGACAGGCGAGCGCAAGGATCATCTGCATCGAAAAGCAGGGACAAGAGCCCGGGTTAAAGTCTGTAGCCAAGGCAACCGGCACGCCTGCCTCGATTAAGCGGCGAGCGTTCGCATACTGCTCGCGGCCGAGAAAGAATGAGGCGCCGGGCAACAGCACGGCGATCGTTCCGGCGGCGGCCATGGCTTTGATTTCGGCGTCACTCAGGTGCTCGCAATGGTCAATTGAAACAGCGCCCAATTCCGCCGCGATGTGGGCGCCGCCCAGACTATGAAACTGGCCGACGTGCGCCTTGAGGCGGAATCCTGCGTTTGCGGCAGCTCTTAAAAGCCGTTCGGTTTCCTGAGCCGAGAAGGCTTCTTGTTCGCAAAAAACATCGAAAAAGCGGGCATAAGGCCTGGTTTCCTCCAAGGCATCGCCGGTCAGCCAGTCAAGATAGGCCTGTCGTGAAATGTTTTTCGGCACGACGTGCGCGCCGAGAAATGTGCCGACAATGTCGAGAGGGCCGTTTTTCCCCAACTTGTCGATCACCTTCAGCATTTTGAGCTCGTTCTCGGCGTCGAGGCCGTAGCCGGTTTTGATTTCGACGGTTGTAGTGCCGTGGGCGAGCATTTGCCGAAGCCGCCTTTCGGCTGCCTGCCGCAGCGATGCTTCGTCCGCCGCCCTTACGGCCCGCACCGTCGCCTGAATGCCGCCGCCGCTGCGCAGGATCTCCAAATAGCTCTCACCGGCGAGCCGCCGCTGCCATTCGTCCTCGCGTGAACCCGCGTAGACCGAATGCGTATGCGGATCGATCAGTCCGGGCGTAACCAAGCCGCCGCCGGCGTCGAACAGATGTTCAGCCGTAAAGGCGGCTGCAATCTGCGCTTCCGGACCAACCGCCGCGATGCGTCCTCCGCAAATCGCTACGGCGCCGTCGGCAATCGGCCTAGTCTCCTGCATCTCATGGCCGCGACGGGGCCGTGCGGGACCCGCTAGAGTGATTACTCGGGAGGCATGATAAATGACTAGATCAGCCCTCAGCTTGCTCATGAGGTCAAAGCTTTGCTGCGCGTCGACGAACGCCGGCACTTTTGCGTCGAATCCGCTGCATCAGGCCTGCCGCCTCTTCCATGAGAGAGGAGCGTTGTTTTTCGTCGCTTATTTGCGGCAGATTGATACGGACATTATAATAAGCGCCCCAGGCCGCCGCTTCGGCCTGCAGCGCTGCAACCGCTGCATCCGAAAGGGCATTGGGATTGCCGTATTTGACCAACTCTTCGGCGATCTGCAGCACCTCCCAAGCGACTTTGATCGTTTGAAGAGGCACTTTCGTCATATGAATCGCGGCCTTTTCTTTGGCCGCTGCACGGGCTGCCTTTTCCGCTTCTGTTTTTTGCGGCAGCCGCAGCGCCGCCATAAAGGCGTCAAACGACCGGCTGTCCTCATCGACCAGGGCCGAGGATTGGCACAGCAGCGATTGAGCACGCACGGCAAGTTCTTCCATGCGCGGTCTGCGGCGCCGGTAAGCGGCATTGCTAAAAGTGACGCCCGCGACCATCGCCGAAAGTGCGGCACCGAGTGCGGCGCTGAGCGCCGAGACGCTGCCGCCGCCGGGAGTAGGCGAGTCTGAAGAAAGCAAAGCCAGAAAACGGTCGAGCGGTTTATCCAACAATGACGGTGTCTTTTCGCGCACGGCATACTCGATGATGCGCTCCTCGGGAACGAACGGCGAGGTGTCGTTCAGGCCTAGTGAAAGCACGGCGGTGTGCACGATCTCGGCTTCGGGGACGCCGAGATGCTTGCCTTGTTTGCGTAAAAAATAACTGCCCGCGTCGAGCAATGCCTGCAGAGGTGCCATGCCGATCAGTTCGCTGCCGGTGACCCGCAGGCCGTGCTTGGCCGCTTCGTCGCACACCGCTTCGAAGGCGGTATGCAGACCGGTAACCGACAAGTTATGCAGGTTCATCGATACCTGAGCATAGCCGTACTCTTCGATGTACCAACCCGCAGCCTGGACGAACTTTAATCGACCGGGGATTCTGACTGCCGAGCCGTCGGGATTGCGCAGAATGTTGCCCTCCTTGTCGCGCGCCGCGCGACCGGACTCGCGCAGAGTCATGGCAATTTCGTTGGCCAGTCTGCGATCGCGCGTGTTCAGATTGACATTGTAGGCCAGCATGAAATCGCGTACGCCGACGACGGTTGCGCCGCTCTTGGCGTTAAAGGCAGCCGGACCGTAATCCGGTATCCACAGCGGATCGGCCAGCTTTTGCGGCAGCGCCTCATATTCACCCTGACGGATATCAGGCAATTTCTCGCGCTCCGGCCGCGTCGCCGCTTTGCCGTAAAGATAGACCGGGATCTGCAGCTCTTCGCCGATTCGTTGCGCCAATTTTTTAGCCCATTCGATGCATTCCGCATCCGAAACACCGCGAATAGGCACCAACGGACAGACATCGGTCGCACCGAGACGCGGATGCGCGCCGTGATGACGGCGCATGTCGATCAGTTCTGCGGCTTTTTGCACCGCCGCAAAGGCCGCCTCCGTCACGGCGGCAGGTTCTCCGACAAAGGTCATGACGGTTCGATTCGTATCGAAGCCGGGATCGATGTGCAGCAGCTTCACGCCTTCGGTGCGGCGAACGGCTTGGGCAATGGCTTCAATGATTTCCGAATTACGGCCTTCGGAAAAGTTGGGGACGCACTCGATCAGTTTTTCCATTCTCAAAGTCCGGGAATTTTAGCGTGGAATTTTCTCGCAGTATTTACAGCCTCTTCATAGCCCGCATCCGCATGGCGAAAGATGCCGGTTAAGGGGTCGGCGGTCAGCACGCGCTCGAGTCGAGTCGCTTTTTCCTCCGTGCCGGTGGCGACGATCACTTGTCCCGCGTGCACCGAATAACCGATGCCCACGCCGCCGCCGCTGTGGATGGAGACCCAATCGGCGCCGCAGGCGGTATTAACCAGGGCGTTCAGCAGCGGCCAGTCGGCAATGGCGTCGCTGCCGTCGCGCATGGCCTCGGTTTCGCGGTTGGGCGAAGCGACCGAACCGCAGTCGAGATGATCTCTGCCGATGACCACCGGTGCGCGCAGTTCACCTTTTTGCACCAGTTCGTTCATGCGCAGAGCAAATTCAGCCCGTTGACCCAGTCCCAGCCAGCAGACTCGGTTGGGCAGGCCGATTTGCGGCACGCGTTGGCGCGCCAGACGAATCCAGCGCACGAGCAGCGCATCGTCGGGAAAGAGTTCGAGGACCAAGTCGTCCAGTCGGCGGATGTCGGCCGGGTCGCCGGAGAGTGCCGCCCAGCGGAACGGCCCGCGTCCTTGGCAAAACAGCGGGCGAATGTAGGCGGGAACAAAGCCGGAATAAAGGAAACGGCCGGCGTCGTCCCGCACGCGCAGGCCTGCCGCTTCGGCCTGACCGCGAAGGTTATTGCCGTAATCAAAAGCCACGGCGCCTCGGCGCTGCATGTCGAGAATGGCCTGCGTATGGCGCACGATCGAAGCGC
>JAPDQV010000015.1:0-15163 GCA_034505495.1 candidate division KSB1 bacterium
AAATAACGCTTGGATTTCTTAAAGATAAAATATATAAACCGCGAATAAACGCGAATGGACGCTAATACAAGAACAGACTAAAACTTTATCCCCTTAGCGTTCATTCGCGTCCATTGGCGGATGAAACCTGGAAATGGGATGGCCTCTCGCGTGCGGCAAACCGCCTGAATAATACTGATCCGAATGGTGAATGATTGCAGCACGGCCAAACCGTTTGCTTCGTTGAGCGGCTTGACCCTTGCTAAAAAAGAGTCTTTCTATGTCATCAAGCATTAAACATCACATAAAGTCCTTACAAACTACCATAGTTTCCGCCATCCTGCTCTTCTGCTCTTTCCTCCCCCTCCCCGCCGCGCCGGTGTATTTGAGCAGCCGAGAGAAAATCCTGGAGGTGCTCCAGCAGTATGCACCCGACGCTTATTTTATCCTCGACACCTATGAGCACGCTCCGCGTCATTACAGCTGCGGCAGCGGTTGGGTCCGCCTCGGCAAGGCTGAGGATTTTATGAAATACATTCGGCATTACAGTGATTATGAACTCCTGGACGACTTGAACACCGCCGTGCACGAGATCAACCATGGCTTATGTGCCCTCCCCTATGCTTTTATGAAGGGACAAGAATGGCAACCAGGTCAGAGGTTTAATGCAATTTTTCTCGGCGGCGATTCGGTGATGGTCGTGCCGGTGACAGAGACTTTTCCGGCTAAAAAGATGGCGCAAACCATCCCGCCCGCAATGCGGACATTTCGATATGCGGGTTATATCTCTTCATCCCCACATTACCAGAGCACGCAGGTCGAAGGCATTTACGGTCTTTTGGACGAGCTCAATTCCTACTATCACGGCACCAAGGTGATTTACGATCTCTACCCCTTTTGCAGAGACGTGCTGCAGACCTCGGGGAAAGAGTGGCTGAAATTTTTTCAGGCTTTCAACGGCACTTTTTTCGCCTATGCCGAATTCAAATATTTCATTCTCCAATACCTCATTTATGCCGAAACACGAGAACGACAAATTTATGACGGCATCCTCAACAACCGACGATTCTGTCAGGCATTCTGCCAAGTCGACCGCAACTTTGCCGCACTGATTCAGAATTATTGGTCTTTGAAACAGGAGATCAACGACTCGCTGGTCCGCGACGGCCATCGAGTCAAAGAAAACGATAAATTCATTTATATCGATGATCATGGAGTCGGAAATTTCCTCGCTGAATTCAAGAAATTGAGAGCCGAAATGGAAAAAGAGCCGTTCCGTTCGACGGAGGCTCGCTTACGCCGCCATGCCGGATTGGATTCCACAGGTAACTATTCGGTCGCGTTGTTGTTTACCGAGCTGCCCTCCAGGCCACTACCGCCTGCGCCGAAAGCCCCCAAAGATGTTTCTGCAGATGCATATCCACCCTCCGCATCTGTTCCGGTTGCCGGTCCAGAGAAAAGGCAGGAAGGTCCTGATTACACTTCCGATTCCACCTCTTCGTCCCCCCAAGAAGAAAAGGATTCAGCGCCTGTGCTTGCAGACAATACAACTGCATCGCCGCCGGCAGAGGCCAAGCCGCTTTCCGATGCTTCAACCCCGCCGTTGGCTGAACAAGCGCCGGATTCCCCTGCGACGATTGCGGAACTGCTGCAAAGATATTTTGCGGAAAGTTTCGGCTGGTACGGTTACGGCGTTCGCCTTGGCGTGCTGCGACCGGCTTCGGATCTGGGGTCGTCCGCCGCTGCCGGAATCCACTTTCCCCTCGGCCGCCTTGCATCGAATACCGAAACGGCCGTCATCGTCGATTATTGGAACGAGAGCCGACACGAAAAAGGCTTCCATGAAGAGTGGAAGGCTTTCGGGCTGTCGGTGATCCTGCGGCATTACTTGGCCGCCGATGAATTCTCGATCTCTCCCTACTTGGGCGGCGGCTGCGGCCTTAACCACTCATCAAAATTTCACCGCTCGTTCCAAACCGATCCTGCTGCGACGAGAACCGCCCGCTCCACCTCAGGACTGAGCCTGCAATTGAAAGCTTTCGCCGGTCTGCAGTTTCCGCTCGCGCAAAAACGACTGTTCTTCGAGGTTAATTTCTCTGCCGCAAAGGTCAACACGCTGGGATTGTATGCGGGGATCGATTTTCTGCAGGCGGCTGGAAAGGAGTAAATGCCGACATGACTTTGCGTCTATCATCACGTTCTCTCATCTATTGTAAAGCCTGCCAAATCCATCACCTAATCGTTGCTCCATGACAAAAACTCCTCCAGCCTAAAAATTAAACCTTCGGGTTCAGTCTTAAAATACCTGCTTATCCATTTATTCAATGGACATTTGTTGATGGACTCCTATTTTCACTCCGCATTTTCATTTGCAAGAAATTTTTCACGGGATTCACATTGGAATGGAATTAATGCTCCTTTTTGCCTATTTTTAGAATCATGTGATTGTTATGGCTCAATTCACGCGCTTGGTTGTTTTGCATATGGAGGCATATGGAGGTCAGTCTGGCCGAGACAAAACCACCGCAAAGACAAGCCAACCGTGGACACTTAATTATCAAAAAGGAATTCAGTTTATGAAGGGGATGCGGGCGCTTATAGCGATTCTATGGCTTGGATTGATCTTGCAGGGGAGAGCGGCGGAATTCTATGTTTCGCCGAACGGCAACGATAATTGGTCGGGAACCCTGCCGCAGCCGAACTCGACCCAAACTGACGGGCCGTTCGCCACTCTGCAAAGGGCGCAGGCGGCGACGCGCACGGCTCAACACACCGAACCGATTACGGTTTACATTCGCGAGGGTATTTATTTTGTCGGCACCTGGCGGTTCGACCCTCAGGACTCCGGCACCCCTTCCGCGCCGGTGACGTTCCGCAATTACGCCGATGAACGACCGGTAATCAGCGGCGGACGCGCAATAACCGGTTGGCGGACGCAGGGCGCCCTTTGGGTGACGACCATCGATGAGGTCAAGAGCGGCAAGCTCTATTTCAAGGAGCTTTACGTCAACGGCGAGCGCCGCGACCGCGCCCGCACTCCCCGTAAAGGCGAGTTTTTTCGCATTACCGGCAGTGTTGAGGGCAACGACAAACGCAGCTTTCGTTTTCGTCCCGGTGATCTGATCGATTTCGACAACCGCGCCGACGTCAACATTGTCCTCTACCAATCTTGGCTCGGCATTCATTTATGGATCGACGCCCTGAACACGGCGCAGAACACGGTCACTTTTTCGCCGCAGCTGGTCTTTCCGGTCGGCAATTTCGACAGCCGAACGCGCTATTACGTCGAAAACGCCTTTGAGCTGCTGGATGAGCCTGCGGAGTGGTATCTGAATCGCAGGACCGGCGAGCTGTTCTATTATCCTCTGCCGGGCGAGACGCCGGAAAACTGCAAAGTCATTGCGCCGGTTGTCGACAGAGTGCTGGAGCTGCGCGGCAGCAGCAGCAATAAAATCAAATTTTTGCAATTTGAGGGTCTGCGGTTTATGCACGCCGACTGGATTGTGGCCGACAAGAATCAGACCGAGCTGCAGGCGCACATTCTGTTGGATGATGCAATCGTCTATGCCCGTTTTGCCGAGGACTGTTCATTCAGGAAATGCGAGATCGCATTGGGCGGCGCGCACGGCGTCATTCTTTCTCAAGGCTGCACCGGCAACCGCATCGAACAATGCCATATCCACAGCTTGGGCGGCGGCGGCATATACATCGGCAACACGACCGGTTGGAACGCATGCGAAAAGCCTCCTGCCGCCCTGGCCATAGGGGAAAATACCGTCGACAACTGCTTTCTGCACGATCTGACCCACGTGCATCACGGCTCGGTCGGCATTTGGATCGGCAACAGCTCCAACAATACCATTACGCACAACGAAATCTGCAATCTCGATTACACGGGCATTTCCGTCGGCTGGTGCTGGGGCTACAGCCCTTCCTCTTCAGGCGGGAACGAAATCGCCTATAATCACATTCATCATCTCGGCCAGGGTGAGCTTTCGGACATGGGCGGCATCTATACCCTCGGCATCTCGCCGGGAACGCACCTGCATCACAATCTTATTCACGACGTTTATGCCTACAGCTACGGCGGCTGGGGCATCTATACCGACGAAGGCAGCTCGGATATTCTGATCGAGCAAAATATCGTCTACCGTACCAAAAGTCCGAGCTTTCATCAGCATTACGGCCAACGGAATATTGTACGAAACAATATTTTTGCATTCTCCGAAACCGCCGGTCTGCAGCGAACCCGCGATGAGGCCGGTAAGTCCTTTACCTTCGAACGAAATATTGTTCTCACAACCAACGGTGAGGTGCTTTCCGGCTCATGGGGGGATAAAAACTTTGTCATTGACCGCAATCTGTTTTGGGATCATTACGCCGGCCCCCGCTTGGATTTCGGGTTCAAGCCTCTAAAAGAGTGGCAAGCCTTGGGGTTCGACAAAAATTCGCTCGTCGCCGACCCATTGTTTGTCGATCCGCTCAACGGCAATTTTGACCTCTCACCGGCTTCGCCTGCATTTTTGCTTGGTTTCGAGAACATCGGGTCGAGCTCTATAGGCTTATACGGCGATACCGATTGGACAGAGCTGCCCAAAGGCATCAAGTATCGTTCCGTTAATCCGATTGCTCAACCTCCTGCCGCTCCCTTTTTTGCCAAAGACGAATGGCTGGAAACCTTTGACGATCTTTGCTTGAACGGCGTGCCTCCTTTTGCGCAGATCATGGGCGTATCGGGTGCGGCAGGTCAAAATATTTTTGTAACCAATGAGAAATCCCTTTCGGGTACGCAGAGCCTGAAATTCGACGACCGCGTCCTGGCGCAAAACACCTATGAGCCTTTTATGTTCTTTCTCCCTTATTGGTACGAAGACGGTCGGATGACGGTCAGTTTCGATATTTTGATGCAGGCCGGTTCGTCGGTAACTTTCGAGTACCGCGATAACAAAGGATACCCGAACGGCGTCGGGCCGAGCTTGGCGCTTTCTCCCGGACAGACCTGGCGCGAAGGAACGACGGTCGTCAAGTTACCGGTCGATGAATGGTTTCACGTGACGCTCGTTTGCGGAATCGGCGGAAAAGCCAACGGCAAGTACGATGCGGCGGTCACTGTGGCCGGACAGACCGTCAGGCGGACGAATCTTGCCTGCGTCAATAAAACCTGGCGGGGCGCCATGGAGGTCTATTTCATCAGCACCGCCAATGTCAATACTGCCTTTTATATCGACAACCTCCACTTTCAACTTGAACGGGAAGAGGCAGGAGTAGAGTCGACTGCCGACGCACCCGAAAGCTTCCGGCTGTACGGATCTTACCCCAATCCCTTCAATCCGACAACGACCATTGCCTTTTATGTTGCGGAGACCGGGAAATCGGTACAGCTGCAGGTCTACAATCTGAAAGGTGAACTCGTCCGTACGCTGGTCGACGGCACTCTGTCGGTCGGTCGACACAGAGCAACTTGGGACGGCAAAACGGTATGCGGCCTGCCGGCGCCCACGGGCGTTTACCAGCTGAAACTGAGCGTCGACGGTCGCACGGTATCCGTTGCGAAGGTAACGCTGTTGCGGTAAGCCATCGGACGCGGCAATTACGAGTTGCTCTTTTCTAATTCCTCTCTAAAATCGGTTGACTTTCCGCAACAGCCTCGTTTCCGAGACAACCGACTGCGGCAAAAAGGCGCCCTCAATCTGAGTCCCGCCGACGTCTTCCGGCTCAGAACAATAGTGCCTTAGGATCGTTATAAAATCCGACTTTACGGTTTACGCGCGCTGAAAATAGGAGAAAGCAATTGAGCTTGCGGTTTTGTTTGATGTTCTACATTGCGGTATTTGCAATTTTCGCTGTTTCATGGGCGGAAGCGCAGGAAGAGAGCGCTGAAATTATTGCGGTCAAATGGCCGGATGACGCCGTTTTTCATCTCGACGGGCGGCCGGATGAACCGGCATGGCGGCTTGCTCCGGCGATTACGCAATTTCGGCAATATGAACCGCAGGAAGGTGCGCCGGCGACGGAAGAAACCGAGGTCCGCGTGCTCTACAACCGCAGCGCGCTGCTGATCAGTGTGGTTGCCCATGACCGTGAGCCGGACCAGGTCATCGGCCGCATTCTGCAGCGCGACAAAATCCTCATGCAGGGCATGGGCAACCGCTACGGTTACGCCGGCGACGATCTGGTCGCCGTACTCATCGATCCGTTTCACGATCGGCGCAATGCCTACGTCTTTGCCGTCAATCCGGCCGGCGCCGAATTTGATGCGTTGATTACCGATGAAAGCCGCATGTGGAACATCGAATGGCGCGGCATTTGGCGCGCCGCCGCTGCACGCACGGCCGACGGCTGGTCGGCAGAGCTCGAGATTCCCTTTCGTACCCTGCGCTATCCCGAAAACGCCGATGGGGAGAGAACCTGGGGTTTCAATGTCTACCGCGTCATTCGCCGCAAAAATGAAGAGGTCATGTGGCAATCATGGATGCGGGGCGGCGGCGGGTTTCATCGCGTCAGCCAAGCGGGCGTCCTGCGCGGGCTGACGGATTTGCCGCGCAGCGGCTGGAATATAGAGCTCAAGCCGATCGGCGTCCTTGGCCGGACGAAAGAGCAGGGCTTTGCCGTTGAAAACACGGCGCACCTGGGCGTGGACGCCAAGTGGGAAGTGAGTCCCGGTCTGGTTCTCGACCTGACGATGCACCCCGATTTTGCGCAGGTCGAATCGGACGATGAGCGCGTCAACCTGACACGGTTCGAGCTGTTCTATCCGGAAAAACGCGAGTTTTTTCTCGAAAACGCCGGCCTTTTCGAGTTCGGCACGCAGGGCACGTTTGAGCCGCCGCCGTTTCTGATGTTCATGTCGCGCAGCATCGGCATCAAAGACGGTCGTGCGACGCCGCTGATCGGCGGTGTCCGTCTCTCCGGTCGGGTCGGTCGTCAGACCATCGGGCTTCTGGACATGATGTCGAGCGGCGAAGGAAAGGATCCTCGGACCAATTTTTCCGTTTTTCGTTACAAAAGGGATATTGGTGCATCGAACTATATCGGCTTTGCGGCCACGGATCGCCGGAACGGCGCGGAAGCCAATACGGTTGCCGGCCTCGACGCCTCCTTCTGGCTGAAGCCCACGCTCAATTTTCAGACTTTTATCGCGCGCACGCAGACTTCCGGTCGAGGCGGGGATGATTTTGCCGGACGAGCGGCGCTCGAATACAGCGGCGACCGCTTCGGCCTTTCGGCGGATGTTTTGCAGGTCGGTCCTGAAGTCCAGGCGGCCATGGGATTCGTCACCCGCACCGACATCCGTCGTGTCGCTGCCTTTGGTCGGTATACATGGCGGCCGGGAGGTTTGGGCATCCGCAAAATAGACTTTTTTTTGAACGGGGCACGCATCACTCGCCTCGACGGCGAAATTCAGGACCGCCGCCTCGGCCAATTTATAGAGACGGAATGGGAATCCGGCGAAACCTTGGCCGTATTCAACTTTGCTTCTTTTACCCGCCTAAACGAAGGCTTTACGATGAACGGCCGAATACCCATACCACCCGGCGATTACGACAGCCGCGAAAACGGCTTTATGCTTTCCACCAGCCGAAAAAGAGCATTTTCCGCCGAATTGATGGCCGGCATACAACGGCAATATGAGGGAAGGATCGACAATGCCATGCTGTCGCTGAACTGGACTCCCACATCTCACCTTGCCCTGGAGGCGCGCCATCAATTCAGCCGCGTGCGGCTGCCGTGGGGTGAATTCGACTCCCCGCTGGCTTCCCTACGCGTCATCTATTCATTCTCGACCCGCCTGACCGCACAAACCTGGATTCAATACAATCGCCTCGATGATCGGCTCGTCCTTAACGCCCGACTGCATTACCTCTACCGTCCCGGCAGCGACTTTTATCTGGTTTTCAACGATGAAAGAAATCAAGATGGAAATACACCGTTCCCCAATCGAAAGGATGCGGCAGTCAAATTGACTTATCTTTTCCGCATTTAAATTGGCGCACTTTGGGATCCTATTAACAAAAAATTTATATTGAATTAGTTCGGTTTTGATTGTAAAATAGCCTCAGGTTCCATCAGTAAAGGAATGTGAGGCATGAAAACCCGTTTTTTGATTCTCCTCCTGCTTGCAGTTGCGCAAACTCTATCGGCTGCCGACCTGGTCCGCATCGAACCCATCACCGACAGAATCCTGTGCTTGACCTTCGATGAAGGCCATATCGACTATTTCAGCATCGGTCAAACTCGTTATAACGGCAACAAATTATATTATACCCGTCTGAACGTTCCGGCAGCGACCAATCCGGCAAACTATCGGATTTCCAGTGCGGACGATGCCGCCTTTGCCTCGCCCGTACAGCCGGTTGCCGTCGGCCGCAAGGCCAAAGGGGCCGAGTTCCACAACATCTATGATACCGCAAATCCCGGCGCATTGCTGCTGCACTGGATCTATCTGGAGTTGCCGCAGCCGCTCAAAGAAGGAGCCACGTACACGGTGACTTTGGAGGCTGCTTCCAACGTCAAGTCCTATCGATATAAGTACGACTATCGTCGACTGCGCTCACCTGCGGTGCATGTCAACCAAATCGGTTTTGATCCGGCGGCAAAAAAGTTCGCTTATCTTTCCCATTTCATGGGCGATTTTGATCACGCGCCGCATCTCAAAGGCGCATTGGATTTATCTGATTTCAAAGGCTCGCCGTTTCATGTCGTCGATGCCGAGACGGGTGAAATTGTTTTTACCGGGACGATTGCATTGCAAAAGAGCAAAAACAGCGCTGAAGTCACCCGTAACGGCGGCTTTACGCACACCAATTTGACGCGCGCCGATGTCTACGAATGCGATTTCAGCGCCTTTACGCGGCCGGGCCGATATAAAATTGCCGTGCCGCGCATGGGCTGCTCCTATCCCTTTGAAATCGGCGAAGACCTGTATCGTGAGCCCTTCCATGCAACCGCCCGCGCCATGTTTTATCAACGCGCAGGCATCATTCAGGAAATCGAGCCCGGCTTCAACTATCCCCGCGATCATCATCCCGACGACGGCGTCAAGATGTACTGGTTTCCCGATCTTTCGGGGGAAGGCGATTTCGATGTCAAAAAAGCCAAAGGACAAGTGAGCGGCGTGTGGGGCTGGTATCATGATGCCGGGGATTGGGACGGCTATTTGGTGCATTTTCGCGTGCCGATGACGCTGTTGGCGCTTTACGATCTCAAGCCGCAGAATTTCGGTGACGGCGACATCGGGCAGACCTACAAGCTTTCGGACAGCGGCGAGTGGATCCGCGAAGGGGAAAACGGCCTGCCCGACATCCTCGACGAGGCGATGTGGCTGATTCGTTTTTACAAGCGCGCCAAGGAACGGCTGATTGCGCACGGTTACTCCGACGGCGGAGTTCCGGATTATGTGGGTGTCGACGCTGGTGCCGACATCCCCTCTTGGCATGACAAGCGCGATTTGGCCTTAAAAGGCGGTAAAATGGTGGAAGCCACTTACTACTATGCGGCAACGGCCGCTTATCTGGCCGTCTGTCTGAACAAATTCGCCGGCGGCGAGCACCCCGAGAGCGCTATGTGGATTGCAGAAGCCGAAGCGGCTTACGCCTGGTCGCTGGCGAAAAACCGCGACGCCGACCCCGAAGTCAATCGGGCCAAAGAAATGGCGGCAGCGGCGCTCTTTCGCGCCACCGGCGACGGCCGTTACCAGAACGACTTCCGCACCTGCGTCAACCGCGACGGCGAGTTCGGCGTCGGCAGCTTATGGCAACAGATCGCCAATTGGCACTATGCCGCCGGCTTGTTCAGCTTGATTCCCGACAATTTTTCCGGATTGGACCTTCAGCTCAAACGCCGCTGCATCAACGCGCTGGTCAGCCGCGCCGATGCCGAATATGTCCAGACCGCCGGCCAGCGCGGTTTCCGTTACGGTTTCGACCCGAACATCTATTTCGGCATCGGCGTCTTCAGCACGCCGAAAATATTTCTCGCCGCATTCGCGTATGAGCTCACCGGCCAAGTGAAATATCTGGATGTTTGTCGGTTCACCTGCGACTATACGTTGGGCGGCAATCAGATGGATCTGGTGAAAATAACCGGTGTCGGCGATAATCCCGAGCCCCACTGCTTCCACCCCGATTCCTGGTTTTTGATCGATTACAACGATATGGTCTATGCCAACCCGCCGTTGCCGGGATACGTTCTCTATGAAATGCACAAAAACGGCGATTGGATGACCGGCAGTCAGGGCAACATCGGCAACGGTTGGAGTTGGGTGGGCGACGAGGACTATTCGCGCAGCACGGCCTATCCGCATATCGATCAGTTTCCGGACGCAGAGGCGCGCTTTTTCAACCGCAACAGCATTGCCGGCAGCGAATGGACGGTGCACCAAAGCCTGTGTCAGGCCATTTTCGCTTACGGCTATCTATGCGGACCGTACCGTCAACCGTACAGCCCGAAACGCCCGCCCGTTGTCCGCCTGAATATGGCGGAAGGAACCGAAGTGCCGCTAAACGGCAGACTGCGGCTGACTGCGGAAGCCTCGCCCGAAGTTGAACGCGTCGAATATTATTATCAATGGCATTTCCTCGGCGAAAGCACGGATAAGGAAAATCAGTATGCGTTCGACTGGGACTTGAACAACTATAAATTAAAGACCGGAACCGTTACCATCACCGTAAAGGCATTTGACCGCGACGGCCGTATGTCTCGTCCCGACGAAAACGTAAGACGAAAGATCAAAATCGTCGCCGCCTCCTCGGTCGATGAGCCGCAGGGCAGCCTGCCGACCGAGTTTCGGCTGGGGCAGAATTATCCCAATCCTTTTAATTCCTGCACCATCATTCCATTCGCGACACCGACCACCGCGAATGTTCAAGTCCGAATACACAACTTGAGCGGCGAATTGATCTGTACTCTGATCAATGACAGGCTGAACCCCGGCTCCTATACGGCCGTTTGGGACGGTGAAGATCAAGACGGCTCGCCGGTGGCTACGGGGCTCTATCTTTATCGTTTGGTTACCGAGCAAAGCTCGCTGACGCAGAAATGTATCCTGATTCGATAAAGGTTTTCATGCGGATTTTTCATATTGGTTTGTTCGGCAATTATCTAACGTTCTGTAATTTTTGAGAAAAGCATATAATTCCAATTTTAGGCTGGAGATTAGCTGTTAGGATTCCTTCTAGGCTGATCTCATTTTTCCTTTTTACATTCTTCGAGCAAACGAAATCATTACTACCGGAGAATTTTTGTAATTAATGCTTGAACTGACGAAAGGAAAAAATCAATGAAAAAACGATTCCTGCTTCCAATAATTATTTTTTTGTTCCTGATAATGACGGGGTGCCGAAAACAGCACTCTGTCGGCTTTGATCGCCCGACCGGTATCTACATCAACTGGGCTTCCTACGACGAGCTTTCCGACACGGTCAAGCTTGACGAGTCGATCGCCATGCGGCAGCTCTATGAGTTGATCCGGCTGCGCAAACAGGGCGTACAGATCGATTATTACCTTATGGACGCCTTTTGGTTCGATCCGAACGGCGGTTATCGTGAGTGGCGTAAAGAGTCTTGGCCGAACGGGCCGGAGCTTTGGTTAAAGACCTGCAAAGAAAACGGCATCATTCCCGGACTATGGCTGTCCACGAATGTACTCGGGTGGAGCAAACTCTGGTTGAATCCTGCGCCGGCTTGGCAGTCTTCGCTCAATGCCGGCGGCAATCGGCTCTGTCTGTTCGAAGGCGGGTATCTGCCGGACCTGATTGATGCCATGCAAATGTGGGTCGACCGCGGCGTCGGACTGTTCAAGTTCGACTTTGCCGATTTCGAAAACGCCTATCCGCCGCATCTGGAGGGCAAGCTTAGTCGGGAAGAAATTTTCAAGAAAAATGTCGATGCCTTTCGTAGTGCCTTATTAGCCTTTCGGCGCAAAAATCCGCACGTGCGTATCATCGCATATAACGGGTTCGGCGGCCAACCGACCAACACCGGCGAACCGTTCCGTAAAACCGTCGATCTGCGCTGGCTCGATGCGTTCGACGCCATGTACTGCGGCGATCCTCGTTTAGCCGACGTTCCGGCGTTCAATTTCTGGCGTTCAAAAGACATTTACAGCGACCACATGGTGCGGCAGTACGAGTTCAACGGTCTGCCGCTCGACCGCATCGACAACAGTTCCTTCATGATCGGCACCACGGGCACCTGCTACGGTCGCCGCAACGCCGCATGGAAAGGAATGCTGGTGCTGTCGCTGGCGCGCGGCGGCTGGGCCAACACCTATTACGGCAACCTCGAGCTGCTTACCGATGATGATGCGCGCTGGTTCGCCAAGGCTCAGGCGCTGCTGATGCCGTTTCAACAGAAAAAAGCAATCCGTACCTTCGGCGCGATTCCAGGGACCGGCGAACCGTACGGTTATATCGCGCAGTATGACCGCGGCGGCGTGATTGCCGTCGTCAATCCGCAGCAGGCGATTGGTTCGGTCACGCTGCCGGTCTCGGGCGAGGCGCGGCTGCTCTTCGCCGACGCCGGTTTTACGCCGACGATCGAAAACGGCGCTCTACGTTTGGGTCCGGAGCAGCTTGCCCTGGTCGGCATCGGAGCGTACGCAGGTCAGGAATATGATTTGGGACGCCAGGAGGATGTCGTTATTCCGCAGGAAATCGAGCCTATTCCAGCCGACTTTCAGCTTGTCGGCAAGAATCACATGAACGCCGTCATTCAGCCGCCTGCCGGTAAAGACCTTCGCATCGTCTGGCGGCAGTTCGACTCCGACGGTTTGCCCAAACGCGCCGGCGGTGATTATACCGGCAGAGGAACGTCGCTTGGCCAAGTGCTGCTCATCCGCGTCGAGCAGCAAGGCCGCGAGCTGCCGGTAGAGATTCGTTACGATAAAAAGATCTGGAGCGGTCTCTCATGGGCAGTCGGTGAGGTGCGCGCGCGGGACATCAATCCGAACGAAAAACTTGTAGTGCGCTGCATTTCAATGGATCCTGCAGAGGTGCGGATGGAATGTAGGGTGTATAGCGTAATTTATTGAAAACCGTTGACGAATTTGGAATCGGCTAATTTTTATTCGTAATTTGCCTGCGCAAAGGCTCGACGACTTGGTCGAGCCTTTTGTGTGCGAGCGCTAACTTTATTGTTGTCGGTTATTTAATCGCAGTTGAACAAACCTCGAGATTTAAAACTCGATCATGACTCCCAAATTAAAAATTCGACCGCCCATGACAAATTTGATCTGTTCGTTCCAGGGCGTCCGCCCAATCGACAATACGTTATAATGATTAAACAAATTGAGAACTTCCTCCCGCAACACGATTTTATACCGAGAAAACAGCATAAATTCCTGAGTATAGCCGATGTCAAAACGCGCGTAGAAAGGCAATCGGGATGCATTCCGCGGCCCCTTTGCAATGAACAACTCGTTGTTCTGCTCGTCGTATTCGTATCGATAATCCGTATAGGGAAAACCGCTGCCGTAAATGATTCGCATATGCATTTTCGAGTTGGGAATTTTGGGCATATAATCTTCGGTAAATACGGCGAATTGATGACGCCGGTCAGTGGGCATGGGCAAAAATCCCCGTCCGTCATCATTCAGGTCTTCGCGTGCCGTCAAATAACTGTAGCTGATCCAATGGGTCAGATTATCGCGCTGTTGGAATCGGGCATATATATCCATTCCGTAGATTATGCCGCGCGAATCGTTAAGACCGGAGTAATCAATCAGAACATCAGCGATGTCATAAGAGACCAGATCGTTCAGATATTTATAATATCCTTCCGCTTTCAATAAAATTTTTTTCCAGTAGCATTCGTAACCGATGGTTCCCATTATAGCCTTTTGTGTGCGTAGAGTATTTTTCACAGTGCTTTTTGCAAATTCCTTATGAAAAGGAGGCTGCGCATATCGCCCGACGGATGCGGTCAGGTGATGACCGTCGACGATCGTCATATTGAGATGAAACCGCGGCAGCAGCAACGCCTCCGAAGATCGAGGAATGATCAAGTTGCGAAGCCCAAAGTAGTATTGCAGATTTTTAAAAGCAGTTCCCTTGATCTGACAATAGTAGGCATCCGTTGATGATTGGAAGGTGTTTGCTGTTTTCAAATCGCCGGTTTGCTTATAAAATAGATATCTAACCGTTTCGAAACCGGCAATTTTCTGATCCGCAAGATAACGATTTCCCTCATAGCCGAGGCCGATGCTCATACCGGACAGATCGACATCTACTTGCGTTTTTAAATTCTGGTATCGGCCGGAAAAGACATTGTCCGCCAACTGGAGTAGAGAGGCATTATGGATTATTTCTTTTTTATTTTCTAGTTCGACATATTCCTGAACGATTAAATCCAACGAGCTGATTTCTGTTTCTCTTTGTAATTGATTAGAATACTGCCCCATCAGTCGAACATGCGGAATCGGCGTGTATGAAAATCGGGCGCCGATCGTACGGTTCGCAAAGTTGTAGCATTGACGATCGGTAATAAAGACCATCTCATAATCGCCCATGTAATATGATTTATATTCCCAGTGTTTGGGCGTCAGTTTAAAGCGGCTGGATACATTGAGGAACAGAACATCGATGTCGATAGTGCCGTTCGGACTCCAGCGAGCCGCCGTCTGGAAATCCTGAAAATCGGGCTGATACGTTCCCGACAGTTGATTTGTGCTCATCAGGTAAGCATAATTAATTTTCCGAACTCCCAAATTGACGAAAAACCGATCATCAGTCTTGTAACTCAGCGCACCGCTGAATCCAATGGTCCGAATATCTGCCGATGCGTGCAGACCACTCTGTGAAGGTATATATTCGATATTCAATGCCGACGACAGCTTGTCGCCGTAATTTACCGGTCGAAAGCCGGTCAGAAGGTCAAACTTGCCGACCATATTTTGATTGACGAATGACGGATTCTCCATATAACCCTTGCGCACCAATTGCAATTGCTGTACTTCAAAGCCGTTGATGTAAATCAAGTTCTCGTTATAATTCCCGCCGCGTACATTGTAAAATGAGCTTTGATCATTGCCGGCGGTGACGCCGGGAAGCGTATGAAGCGCCTGCAATGGCTCCGGCATCGGCAAAGTCATCATCTGCTGGGCTTGTTTCGAGATTTGCAAAGCATAATCCGCTTCTCTATTTGCAGAAACAGAAATCTCCTCTCCGGGCAAAGCATCGGTAAGCAG
>JAPDQV010000015.1:15173-73284 GCA_034505495.1 candidate division KSB1 bacterium
CACCGGATTTGAAAGAAATACTGGTTGTGAAAGGACGATAGCCAATATAAGAAACACGCAGAGTATCTTCAGGAAGCATCAAATCAATGCTGAAATGTCCAAGCGAGTCAGTTGCACTGCCGTTTTTATTTCGGATCGCGACGACATTGGCACCGACGAGCGGCTTGCCGTCGATTGCGTCGCATACTTTACCCTTTAGAATGTAAGGATCGTTATCGTGCGAAAACGATTGACATGAATACAAGAGGAATAAAAAAAATATAAATGACCGCATATTTATTTGCTCCTCCCCCTTTTTTAAACAGCGTGAGTTCAAGTAATAAGTGCAACAGTTATTCATTAAAAGCTTAACTTCATTAGTCCCTGGACTAATGAAGTTAAGGAAAAAATGAAGGCGGAAGTACTTGAAAAGAGATATATGCATCTGATCAACGAACAGAATGGAAATTTGCACGTATTATAAAATCGGCACGATTTACTCCGAAATTGCCAAGCTGATCGGCGCGAACAAATTCGCAATCAGCCGAGAGATCCGAAGAAACCGTTGACTGAAGGGTTACCGTTATAGACAGGCGTAAGAAAGCGCTTTCAAGCCCCCGCATTGCATGCAAGAAGAATTATTTTACCGCAGAGCACGGCAAAGAAATCACGAACATACAGAAAATCAAACGACTTATCTACACAGATTCTTCTCCCGTCCATGCAGTTCGCGGAAACCCTTACTCTGCTAAAAAACCGACAGCCTGATCCGGCAGTACTTCCGGAAAAACCGGTTTTGCGGATATTGACAAATGACTAATTGCAGTCTTTAAAGACAAACTCAACATCCATCCGAGAAAATTTCTTGAATACAGTACTCCGGCCCAGCTCTTGCTTGATTCATCTGTTGCACTTGGGACTTGAATACGCCGAAAACTAACAAAGATGCAATGCATTTTATTTCTGCTGTGGATCAAAAATCGAGCAGTCGAAGGTTGAATAGGCAACTTTACAAAGGAGGGGAGTATCAATGAAATACTTTCTTATCGCAATGTGTTGGATCGTTGCAGTCAGCGGATTCGGAACAACAACGTACTATGTCCGTTCCGGTGCTGCAGGCAAGGGAGACGGCAGCAATTGGCATGATGCTTTTCAACAGCTGCCGCCGCAGCTGACAAGAGGCGCGATTTATTATATTGCATCCGGGTCCTATCCCTCCTATCGTTTCGAAAGGTGCGCCGGCAGCGAGTATCTCATCATTCAAAAAGCAACGCGTGAGGATCACGGAACGGACGAAGGATGGGATCCTGCCTACGCGGAAGGACCTGCAGTTTTCTCGGGCTGGGAAATTCTGACTTCTTTCATCATCATCGACGGCCGTACCGGCGGCGGCCCTGGGAATTGGAACACCGGCTTTGGATTCCAAGTCGTCAAAACTCCGCCGGATCATTGCGGCGAAAACGGCGATCTCCTGCGCATCGGTGCGGACCTCAACGATGCCCAGAGCCGCATCGAAATCCGTCACACCGAATTCTTTGCCGCGCATAAATATTACCCATTGGGCGGCATTTCGTTTTACGGCGGCGTTTCTGATGCGGTGATCTCGCACTGTTCGATTCACGATCTTTTCGGCTGTCCGTTTTTCTTCAATTCCTGTTCCGCAATTGTGCTCGAGTACAATTATATCGCTCACACCCGATCGACCGGTTCCTTTGATGATTTTTGTCCTGATTGGCATACTGAGGGAATATCCTCCATCGGCGTCAATCGCGATATAACCATCCGCTACAACCTTTGGGACGACATCAGCGGAACAGCCGTTATAGCCGGCGTTAACGTCGGCCTATCGGAAAAATGGAAAATCTACTGCAACATTTTTTCGCGAAGCGTTACGCCGATTCGCTACTACTACGACGGCGCCGCCAATCTTCAGGTGATGAACGGCCTCGCATTTTATAACAATAACGTCGTCGGAATACCGGAAACGATCGGCGGATACGGCGTTTCGCAAGGGGGCATCGTCATCGACAGAGGTGAAGGAAACCGGGTATTCAACAACATCTGGTACAATAACATCGCCAACTCTTTTGTCATCGATGCCGAGCACGGCTATAATTATTTCGGTAAAAATCGCCGCGTGGAAGGTTGCGAACCCACGCCGTGTGACATGGATGAGGAGGCGGCGGCCGATGATCTCTATGCACAAATCGGCTCGGAAGCATCACCCTTTCGTTATGGCGACGGCAGCGGTGATCCGTTGAGGGCGGATTTCGGTTTGCTGCGGGAAACTGCGCCGGGCTTGCCTCTGGAAGCTGAATTCGCATACGATATGTTCGGCAATCGGCGCGGCGCGGACGGCGTTTGGGATCGCGGCGCGCTGGAATACAACGGCACGGTCGATGTCCAAAATGCCTCCGACATACCTCTTGAGTATTGTTTTGTACAAAATCAACCGAATCCCTTTAATCCGCAAACCCTTATCCGCTATTTTCTGCCATCAAACAGCGGCGCATACGAAAAGCATGTCGTGCTGAAAATTTATGACCTTTCAGGCCGCGAGACGGCTGTGCTGGTCGACGCCATGGAGGGACCCGGAGAACACATTGTTGTTTGGAACGGCTGCGATGCTCAGGGCCGTCCGGCGGCAGGCGGCGTCTATTTCTGCCGCTTGTCGGTCGACGACTGCTGCGGCCGGACCATCAAGATCATGCTGTTGAAATAATGCGGGGTCCTCCTCTGGAGGGCTGCCAAGGGGCGGAAAAACTGCAGTCTCGGCCCAGCTCCGCACCGCAGGCAAACCATTCCAAAAGCAAAAAACGCTGTTGAAGAAGAACAGTACGGGATTTTCCGCTGCAAAAAGCCTTTTAAATTTGCAAAACTATGGCTAAAATAGAACAATCCAATTCAATGCAATTTACTTTACCTTTCAAGAATAAGGAGCTTTGACCATGAAAAATGCCGTTGTCATTCTTTTGACTTGCCTGCTTGTCTCAACCGCTTTTGCTCTTGACAATGGTCTGGCGCTGACGCCGCCGATGGGATGGAACAGTTGGAACAAGTTCGGCTGCGATGTCAGTGAACAGTTGATCCGTGAGACCGCCGACGCCATGGTCGCTTCCGGCATGAAGGATGCCGGCTATGAATATATCGTTATTGATGACTGTTGGCAGATCGGCCGCGACGAAAACGGCAACATCATCGCCGATCCCGAACGTTTTCCCTCGGGCATGAAGGCGCTGGCTGACTATGTGCACAGCAAAGGCCTCAAGTTCGGCCTTTACTCCGATGCGGGACGCAAAACCTGTCAAGGCCGTCCCGGCAGCCGCGGCTATGAGTTTCAGGACGCCCGTCAATATGCCGCCTGGGGTGTCGATTATCTGAAATACGACTGGTGTTACACCGACAATCAGAACACGATCGAGTCCTACTCGCTGATGCGGGATGCGCTCAAAGCCGCGGGACGGCCGATCGTTTTCAGCATCTGCGAATGGGGCAGCACCAAGCCGTGGCTGTGGGCCAAGGACGTCGGCAACTTGTGGCGAACCACCGGCGACATTCAGGATTGCTGGGACTGCACGAGGGTTTGGGGCGGCAAAGGCTGGACGCGCATCTTGGATGAGCAGGTCGGGTTGGAAGTTTATGCCGGACCCGGCCACTGGAACGACCCGGACATGCTGGAGGTCGGCAACGGCGGCATGACGCTGGAAGAGTATCGCGCGCATTTCAGCTTGTGGTGCATTTTGGCGGCGCCGCTGATGGCCGGCAACGATTTGCGCACCATGACGCCGGAAATTCGCGACATTCTTATCAACAAAGAGGTGATTGCCGTAGACCAGGATCCGCTCGGCAAGCAGGGCGCCAAAGTACGCGACGACGGCGATCTTGAGGTATGGGCCAAGCAGCTTCATGACGGCAGCCGCGCCGTAGCGTTGCTCAACCGCAGCGAAGAGACGGCCAACATTGCGGTAGCTTGGACGGATATCGGTTATCCCGCACACTTGAAGGCCAAAGTGCGCGATTTATGGCAGCACAAAGACTTGGGTGAATTCAAGGGCGGATTCAGCGCGCCGGTACAGAGGCACGGCGTCGTGATGATTACCGTCATGCCGAAATAGATTGGTGTGCAGGGCAGGCCTGCATAGGAAAGCCGCATGAAGTTCCGCATTCGTCCCAGCATTCTAACCGGTTTTGCCGCCATGGGTGTCTTGGTAGTCATTGTCGCCGTGGCGGCAATTTTCTATGCCGGCAGAATGCAGCGGAACACGCGCAGGATTATTGAGGAAAATGTCTCGAGTCTAAAAGCAGCGGAAGAGCTCGAGATTGCCCTGCTCGACATGAAAGGGCTGACTTCGAACTATATCCTTCGTCGGGAACAGCGATGGCTGGACCAGTTTTCGCTGAAAAAGGCCGCTTTTTTGTACTGGCTCCAGGAAGCCCAAAATAGAGCGACATCCAGCCGCGAGGCGGAGATCGTCGCCGGCATCGATGCGCTGTTTGCCGACTATATGGCCGTCCACGACCGGATCGTTGCGGCAGCGCGGGGGGGCGACACCGCCGGTGCATACGAGCTCCTGACCTTGGAGCTCCTCCCCTATTTCGATCAAATCTATGCAAAATGTGAAGAACTGCTCACGATCAACGAGCATCTCATGTTGGATGCCGGCGCCGTCGTCGCCGCCGACTTTTATCAGATGAACCTGCTGATTACCGGCATCGGCATTGCCGGCATTCTCTCGGGCCTGGGCATCGGTTTATGGATGTCGCGAAAAATCTTGTACCCCATCCACAATTTGGTGCTCAGGCTCCGCGGCGTAGCGCAGAACGATCTCGTTCGCCGTGTGGAAGTGGACGATCTTTCCGAATTGGAACATTTGAACGAGTATGTGCATCAATTGATTGCCCAGGTAGGCGAGGTAAACCGCGACCTGGAGCTGAATCAAGAAATGTTGATGCGCACGGAAAAATTGGCCGCCCTCGGCAAGATGGCTGCCGGACTGGCGCATGAAATCCGCAACCCCATTACCGCCGTCAAGATGCTGCTTCATTCGGCACAGGAAGAACCGCTCGACACGGAACAGCTCAGGCAGGATCTTTCCGTCATCATCGCCGAAATCGATCGGGTGGAAAAGATTCTGCAGGACTTTTTGGCGTTTGCTCGTCCTTCGGACCCGCAGTTTGCAGAATGGAATTTGGATGAACTGATCGGTCAAACGCTTCGTCTTTTGTCCGCGCAACTCAAAGGCAAGCAGATTCAACTGGAAAAGCAATGTCCACCTGCCCTGCAAATCCATGCCGACGGAGAGCAAATGCAGCAGGTGCTTGTCAATGTGCTGCTCAATTCCATTCAGGCGGTCAGCGAAGGCGGTAAAATAACAATCCATTGCCGGGAGATGCAGGCTTTCGGCAACCGACCTGCGGTAGAAATTGTCGTAGCCGATAACGGACCGGGAGTGCCGCCGGATTTGATGGGGCAAATTTTCGATCCGTTCGTAACGGCCAAAGAAGACGGCACAGGCCTGGGTTTGTCGATTGCGGCTCAAATCGTGCACAATCACGGCGGAGAAATTTTTGCCGACAATTTGCCGGGGGGCGGAGCGCAGTTTACCATTCGGTTGCCTCGCAAGCGGGAGGCGCTATGAAGTATGATATTCTTGTCGTCGACGATACGGAAAGCGTTTGCTACTCTTTTCGTCGGTTGCTGCATGAGCCTCGGTATGCGGTTGAGACAGCGCATACGGGCGGAGAGGCTCTGCACAAAGCTGCCGAGCGCCGCTTCGATCTCATCATTCTCGACGTGCGCCTGCCGGACATGTCGGGTCTGCAGGTGCTCAAAGAAATCAAGCGGCTCGATCCCAAGGCGGTAGTGCTCATCATCACCGCTTTCGGAACCACCGAAACGGCCATCGAGGCGACCAAATTGGGCGCCTACGATTATCTGCTCAAGCCCTTTGACATTCCGCTGGTGCGTCGGCTGATCGACGAAGCGTTGGAGGCGGGTCGGCGCATGCGGCGCGAGGTGGTCTTTGCCGAATCGACAGACGAATCCGCCGCGTTCGACCGCATCGTCGGCAGCAGCCCCGCCATGCAGGAAGTCTACAAACTGATCGGCCGCATCGCCGCCAGCGACGTCAACGTCCTGATCCGCGGCGAAAGCGGTACCGGCAAAGAGCTGGTGGCGCGCGCCATCTATCAGCACAGCCGGCGCGCCGACAAGCCTTTTCTGACCGTCAACTGTGCCGCGATTCCGGAAACTCTACTGGAAGCCGAGCTGTTCGGTCACGAAAAAGGCTCCTTCACCGGCGCCAACCGCCGACGCATCGGCAAATTCGAACAGTGCGACGGCGGCACGATCTTTCTCGATGAGATCGGCGATATGAGCCTGACCACTCAGGCTAAGATTTTGCGGGTGGTTCAAGAAGGGGCTTTTGAACGCGTCGGCGGCGAAGAGACGATCCGCGTCGACACGCGCGTTATTGCCGCCACCAACAAAGACCTCGAGGCTGCGATCCAGGAAAAAAATTTTCGCGAAGACCTTTACTATCGGATCAAGGTCGTCACCATTACTCTGCCGCCGCTGCGGTCAAGAAAGCAGGACATTCCGGCGCTGGCCGAGTATTTTCTCGCCAAATACAGTCGACTAGAGAAAAAAGAGGGCCTTACCCTTTCGGAGGAGGCTCTGAGAGCGCTGCTGGCCTATGAATGGCCCGGCAACGTGCGAGAACTCGAGAATCTTATACAGCGAGCCGTCGTCCTCAGCAAAAGCAACGTTATTCCGGCTGAACTTTTTATACAAGAGTTCAAGGCCGAGCGCCCGACCGTTCCCCTCGGTTCGATCCGGATACCAAGTGCAGAAGAAATGGAAGCCTTCAGTGGTTCTCTCTATCAAAAAGTGATGGAAGAGACGGAAAAACAGCTGATCCAAGCGGCACTTGCCAAAACCGGCGGCAATCAGGTACAGGCGGCGGCATTGTTGGGCATCTCGCGCATGACGCTGCGGGAACGCATCAGACGTTACGGCCTGGATTGACGGTCGGTTGCTGATCAAAACCTTGCCGGCGCCGGCAAAAGTTTATACATTCCCGCCGTTTTCCTCGGCATTTCTTCCACGCCTTTCTCAGCTTTTATTCTATGTTTAACAATTATTTAAAGCATTCTCAGAAACCTTTTTCTTTTCGGCATGATTATTGTCGATTACAAAAGGCTATTTTTATGAATGCCGCATTTCTGCCGACGATCGGACGGAAAGCTTGGCGATCCGTATGAAAAAGGAACCTCGAAGGCAATCTCTAATGGGCAAAGCTTATCTCTTGTCGGCAGCGGTGCACGGTCTTTTTTTTCTGCTTTTCAGCGTTTCCCTGTTTTCGACGCGGCCTCGATTTCGGGTGGACAATTTTTCGGAAGTGGTTTTTGCTCAATCCATGCCGATAGTCGAGCGGCCGGTTACGGTTCGTAAAGAAACCGAGCTCCCCAGGAGCGAGCCGGTTAAGCAGCAGGAGACGGTTCGTTTTAAAAAGCCGGAACCGAAAAAAGAGCCGACAACGGAATCAGGGTCGAAAAGTCAGGTCAAGGTCGATGCGGAACGGTTTCCGTTCGATTATTACCTACGGCTTTTGCGTACCCGAATTCAGGAAAGATGGAATCCCCCCTATCAGACGGCAGAAGGGGGCAAGTTGAACACTTTGATCGATTTTACCATCCAGCGGGATGGATCGATTACCGACATTCGGATCAGCAAGGGGTCGGGCAAATTTTTATACGACGCCGCGGCGCAGCGGGCGGTCGTCGCGGTCGGTAAAATGCCGCCCCTGCCGGATGAATATGGCGAGAATGAACTGCACGTGACTATCGACTTTGAGGCAACTTGGTGAAACGAAATAAATTCATTCCTATTTTCATCGCGTTTTTGTTTTTCGCGGTGCACGGTCGGGCGCAAAAACAAGTTTACATGACCATAACGGCGGAAGGATTTCAGCCGATCGTCATTGCCGTGCCGCCGTTCGAGACCGATCTCTATACCGAATTTGCCGATGAAGTTCGCCAGGTCGTAATCAGCGATTTGACTCTTTCCGGCTTTTTTTATGTTGTGACGAATGAGGACCAGACCGTCACCGTGCCGGACGGCAACGGCGTAATGGAAGTTCCCTTAAAACCGGCCGTCCGATTGGACGCGCAACTGGAAGTGCGGAATCGCGCCTTTACAGTGAAAGCCCGTCTGAGCGATGTTCCTTCACGACAGCCTATTTTTACCAAACAATACAAGGAAGAGCTGCCAAACAAACGTCAATTGGCACATGAATGTGCGGACGATATTGTTTCCTATTTGACAGGAGAAAAAGGCATCGCCCAAAGCAAAATCGCCTTTGTCAAACAGACGGCTACGGGCAAAGAGATCGCGGTGATGGATTATGACGGCTATGGCGAGCGGCTTATCACCCGTAACCGGAGCCTGAATTTGTCGCCCGCATGGTCGCCGTCATTGGACAAGCTGGTCTATACCAGCTATCAGACGGGAAATCCCGATCTGTTCGTCTATGCATTCGGCAGCGGCAGAGAAAGCAAACTGTCCAAGTCGAAAAGCCTAAACAGTGCGCCGGCCTGGTCTCCGGACGGCAAGCGGATTGCCTTTACCCTGACCACGGCCGGAAACGCCGATATTTGGGTCATGGACGCCGACGGCGGTCGTTTGCGGCAGCTAACCAACAGCCTGGCCATTGACTCGTCGCCGAGCTGGTCGCCGAACGGCCGAGAGATCGCCTTTACCTCTGACCGCAGCGGCAACCCACAAATTTACATCATGAACGATGACGGCACGAACGTCCGCCGTCTTACTTTCGACGGCAAGTACAACGACAGCCCGGCCTGGTCGCCCAAAGGCGATCTGATTGCTTTTGTAACGCGCACCGATGAGGGCTTTCAAATTTGCACGGTGGATATCAACGGCGAGTCATTTCGGCAGTTGACGTTCAGCAATGGAAACAATGAAAATCCGACTTGGTCGCCGAACGGATTCAAAATCGCCTTTTCCTCCAACCGCAGCGGCGGCTGGGATATTTACACGATGAATCGCGACGGTTCCCAAGTGCGTCGCGTTACGGTCGATGGTGTCAACACATCACCGAAATGGTCGCCCAGGTAAAATTGGTCGGCGAAATACGATCATGAAAGTTCATAAGCGAAATCAATCCCATCTTGTGGTTTTAGTGCCGGTGCTTTTATGGTTAAGCTGCAGCGACAAAATGCCGGCCCGGCAGCCCGCTTTGGAGGACGGAACGCTTTATGCGCTGACGCCCGTATTGACTGAGGTAAAAAGACACCTTGATGCAGCCCGGCAATATCAATTAACCGGACGTGATTTACGGGCGGCACAGGAGTTCCTTGCCGCGCGGAACAGCATCGAAAAGCTCGAGTCTTATTACCTGCCGCTCCTGAATTCAAGAGCGCACGTGGCTGCTTCGTACCGTTTGATGCAGCAAAAGCAATTCTTTAAAGCCAAAGAAGAGCTGGTCAATGCCCGCGCGCAATTAGCCAAAGTCTCGGCTAAAGCCGAGGATGAAAATGTGGAATTGATCAGCAAAATTTCCACGGAAATGCAACTTGTGGAAAAGAGTTTGGAGAGACGAAAAACCGTCCCTCCGGAAACATTCAACTCGATTGCTGTTACTCTTAATAAACTAACTGCATTTTATCAAGCAAACCTTAAGGAGGATCTGCCATGAAAAAATCGATTCTGTGGGTACTGGTTGTATTGACGGTTTGCGCCGTTGCGTTTCAAGGCTGCAGCAAAAAGGTCGTCAAGCAGGAAGCCCCGGTTGAAGTAAAGCAGCCGGAACCGGCTCCGGCCCCGGCACCCGAACCGGCTCCCACTCCGGCACCCGAACCTGAGAAGAAAGAGTTGTCTTTCAGCAACGTTCACTTTGACTTTGACAAGTACGACATTCGTCCCGATGCCCGCGAAGTCTTGGAGCAGCATGCTAAAACTTTGCTGGATAATCCATCGGTCAAGATCTTGGTGGAAGGTCATTGCGATGAGCGCGGCACAGTCGAATATAACCTTGCTCTGGGTGAAAAGCGCGCCAATGCCGTAAAGAACTTTCTGGTCAATTACGGCGTTGCGGCAGACCGCATTTCGACGATCAGCTACGGCAAGGAGCGGCCCCTCGATCCGCGCTCCAATGAGGAAGCTTGGGCCAAGAACCGTCGTGCCCAGTTTGTCATCGTTGCCCAGTAAGGAAAACAGCAATTGCGCATCGACGGCAAAAAATATTTCTTTAACAGCAGCAGGCTTTTCGCGCTTTTTTCTGTTGCCCTGCTGTTTACCGGCTGTGCAACGCGCAAAGAGATCGTCCGCTTTCAGCAGGATGTCGCTCTTCTCAAGCAGCAGAGCGAAGAGATCAGGGCGCAGAATGCGGCGGCCGCGGCAAAACTGACGGAACTGGAAAAGTCGTTGACCGCTCTGCGCGATGAGACGCGCCGAACCCGTGCCGATATTTTGGCCGAGCTTTCGGGTGTCAAGTCGCAGACCCTGTCCCTGGATTCCAAGCTGGAGGATACCACGCTCCGCTTTACCAATCTGCTGCGGCGATTGGAGGGCGCGCCGATAAGCAAGGCGGGCACCGATTCATCCAAAGAAACAGTCGGAACTACGCCGGTCTACCCGGACATTAGCGATCCGGAAGCCGCTAAAGCTTACGATTTGGCGCGGCTCGACATGTCGCGCGGTCATTACGATCTGGCTTTGGCCGGATTTAATGAGTACCTGCGTCGATTTCCGAACAGCGAGTTTGCCGTCGATGCGCAATATTGGATCGGCGAAATTTATTACGCCAAGGAACGTTACGAGGATGCGGCCAAGGAATTCGAGTCCGTCATCCTATTTTTCCCCACCGGCCGAAAGACGGCTGCCGCGCTGCTCAAAATCGGCTATTGCAAAGTCCATCTGAGGGACATTGCATCGGCGCGGCGCTACTTTGAGGCGGTGATCAGACAATTCCCCAATTCGCCGGAAGCCAAAGCGGCGGCCGAAGTGCTGGCCGAGATCAAGGCTACCGGCTACTGATATTTCTTACCTTGGTCTCTCTCCCGGGCGCCGCCTTCAGTCTCCTACCTCCCAAGGCTGATGGGGCGCCCGGTTTTTATTTTTCTCACCAAAGGCATATTGCCGCTCCTTCAAAAGCATCATTCCATGAAGGGGGAATTATTTCCCAAAATCGTGACTCTGATTCATTTTCTACAAATAACCAGCATTTAGGTTATACATTTAAATATAGTTATGCAGAGGAAATCATTGCTTTTCCACTGTATTTTGTCTATCATTTAATTGAAAAGGAGGCGGGAGATCTATGAAATACAGAATGACATTTGGTCTGCTGTTGTTCGTTATGAGCACATTGAAAGCGCAAATGGTCGCGGGATTCGATATTCCAGAATTCGGCGCAACGTTCGGCATCGATCCCCACCGGCAGGATTTTCCAGTAAAAGTAAAGCTTAAATCTTTTTCAGCATTGGGAAATGTCCTATGGCCGCTTGAACAGGCATCCCTTGTCGTTCAATTGGATAATCGAACCGGTGAAGCGGTCCAAGTCGACGGCTTTGTCGAAATCATTGCCTACGGTACCAAAGGGCGCCCCGGCGATATTTGGACGCCGCAAATGTTCAAAATCTCCGAAGCAGAAAAAATCCCCCTGCAGGTGAGATTGGATAAAAATGCATTTTCCGATGTGCCGATCGAGCTGAAAATCCCCGAAACGTTTGGAGCTTACGGCATAATCGCCGATTTAGGCCCGTATGGCCGACAATTCATCACTTCCTGTATTCGCACCTTTTCGTTTCCGGAAGAACGTCTACAATTTCCTTCCTTTTGTTTGGATGATATTTCTCCTGAACTGCTGCGCCGGTTAGGGGTTCACGCCATCCGTATGGAGCTGAATTACAAACCAACCGATGATGCCGACTTTGAAGAATGGTACAAGTCTCTTCGTGAACGATTTGGGCGCTATGAAACCAACCAAATCGCCGTTTTGGTCAAAATCAGTGCTCCGGAACATTACAGCAGAGTTCATCCGCTGGGCATTCCGCGTCCGCACCTTGATCCAAGCGGCATCATGTTGAATACCAAATGCGATATGGCTTGGTTACCCCAATTCGACGACGATTTCCGCGAGTTTTGCTATCGAATCGCCTGCGAGTTTGGTTGGCCGAAGGGACCGATCAACGCCTTTTCCTTATGGAACGAACCTTGGGAAGGTCTTTCGATTTCCGGCTGGGGTGCCGATATGTTGCGCTATCGCGAAATCTTTACCGTCATGTGCGAAGCGGTAGAAAAAGCAAGGCACGATGCCGGCGTTGAAATTTTGCTCGGCGGCGGCAGCTCCACCTCCAATGCATTGGATAAATTTTTTGCCGACGGCTCCGACGCATTTCTCGATCGATTCGACTTTTGCTCCATTCATTATCAAGGTCTCTTTTCTTGGGCAACCATTAAACGTTGGGTCAACCGCAGGTCGAGCCGCGGTCGAGTGCGCATTTGGGACACGGAAAGCTGGGTGGCGAATACCGATGACCGTATTGCAGCGGTCGTGGCTGCCAACAAAGCGGCCGGCTACGACCGCGCCATGGGGGTGTACGGAGGAAACATCTGCCAAGTCGAAAGGTCGGTCATCCGCACGGATGGCGGGGATTCCATCAGGGAAATTGTACACGCCTGGCCGCCGGCAGCCGCAGTCGGCGCCGTTCAGCATTTTATCGGTGAGCGTCGCTTCCGCGAGCTGCTGTTTCGCAACGGATTACCATGGATCATAATTTTTGACGGCATTACGTCGCCGGATGACGGCACGGCCGTCGTTGTCGGCGATCTGGGCGATGTCTTTGGCGCCGACGCTCTGCCGTTCCGCACTGTACGCAGCATTGCCGAACTTGAACATAAATCTGCGCTTTGGAAGCATCGAACAGCCCCGCAACCCGTTCGCGATGCCAAGGGGATCGCCGAAACAAATCGTCGACCAAGTCTTCCTGAACCGTGGCACGGTGCGTGCATGATTCTCAAGAATCCAAAACGTTGGTTTTCTCTTTATGATTTCTATGGTAACCTGCAGAGCGATGACGAAAATATTACAATCTTCCTGGATCATCGCGGTTTCTTCCTGAGGTCGAACGGCTCTGCCGGTTCCTTTGCCGCCTTGTTGCAGGCTTTGCGCAATGCAAAAATCATCGGCCTGGAACCCTTGGAAATGATCGTTTACGATTTTACGACATCCATCGGTTGCCGTCCGCCGTTGAAACTCCGCCTGACTAATGTGCTGAATCGGTCGATCAAAGGTACTCTCACGGTTACACTCGGATATAATCAATCTTTCCAAAGACGTTTAAAGCTGTCTTTCAAACCGCATCAAACACGCTGTGTGACTGTCAAACACATTTCTATTCCTACGGCAGAAGACAACACCTATCCGCTTCGCCTCACCTTCGATGCCGGCCGCGACGGAATTGCTGTTCATGAAGAAGAACTGCATGTAAACCTGATTTCAAGACGAACGATAGAAATTGACGGCGATTTGAGCGATTGGCACGGCGCGCTTCCACAGATCATTCGGCCCGGGGAAGATTCCAATGCGAGTTTAACGGAGGCAGCCTGGTATCCGTTTAAAGAGTTTGAAGCCGGAACCCCGATAGGAGCAGCGGTCGGATGGTTAGCCTGCGATGATTCCATGTTTTATTTTGCCGCCAAAATATCCGACTCAACTCCGGATCCCGGCATGATTCGTTTCAGCTGCCGAGAGGACGATCAGTTCTTTTACCCGGACACCTGTTATATCCCTTTGCGCGAATTCACCTTTGGCGGCGCCATGAAACATTCCATTTTGTCCTATTCCGCACGTTGGAATGATCAGATAACTTTGCCGCGCGGTACCTGCACATTAATTGTAGAATATGATGGCTATATTCGGCTCTATTTAAACGGCCGCTTGGTTTTGAATCATGGCGGCAATTTTGTCCGCAATACCGTCAAGTTGTCGCTTGAAGGGGATGGGCATCCGATCGATTTTAAATTGGAATACCGCCGAGAGGGCGGCAATCAATCTGCCGTCCGCCTGCAGTGGAAAGATGCGGCGGGAAACTGTTTCCAGCCGTATCATGATTTACATGCGGAATATTTCGTCGGCCCAGATTTCAATCTATTGTTGACCCGTCAAAAAGAAAGAGAAATCGATCATATTTGGAATGACGACGTCCCCCATCCTGCTTTTAATGAAAAGCGGGTCATTCCGTTGGTTTGGCCGCAAGGCGTGAGACGATTTTCTTATCGTCAGGAACCGGAATTGCCGGCCGGAAATTCGCCGGATCATGACAATGTGCAGATTGCTTTCAATGTTCTGGAAGATGAAGAAAAGGACCTCTATCCTTGCCCTCCAGGAGTTATGAAAGGATTTACGAACTATCAATGCAGTGATTATGAATATGCCCTGAATCCTGTAGCGGAACAATACGGCGGCGGAACTGAAATTTGGCGCCTGCGCAAACCTGGTCTGCCGCACAAGCACTTCTATCCCCGTCAACCCTCTGCGCCTCAGGAGGGAGCAGTTACGAAAGGAAGATTGGTCATCGTTCGCCGCGGCGACACCCGCATCGTTGAGGCGGCTTTACCCTGGAGCGAACTGCCGCACGTCAAAAAGCGTCTTGATGCCGGAAAAACAATAAAGTTTTCCTTCCGCATTAACGATAACGGCTCATCTGCCGTCATGGAATTGGCGCGCGGACGCAGTGTCTCCAAGCTTAATCCTTCATTCTATGTCGATTGGCGCCCGCATTGGGCTAATGAATTAGAGTTTTCTGTAGAAAAAAACCGGCAATGAGACGAGCGGCCGGCTGTAAACCGGCCGCTTTATACGTTACTTGAGGACAGTCATTTTCCTGGTTAAACTGCCTGACGGTGTTTCCAGCCGGTAAAAATACACGCCGCTCTCCAGTTGCGATGCGTCGAACTTTATCATATGTTCACCGGCCGGCATCAGTCGATGATCAATGAGAGTACCGACGCAGGTACCGTCCAACGAGAACACCTTCAGCGTCACTTCCTCCGGCTCGGCTAGGGAGAATGAGATCGAAGTAACGGGGTTGAACGGATTGGGGTAGTTTTGCCGCAATAAGAAGGCACGAGGAGCCGTTGATGTCGTGCGAACCGCCGAAGCAGGAGCAGGTTTGGAGCTCCAGAGAATGCTGCCGTATTGCTTGCTGTCCTTGACATAGATGCCCTGTGCCCACTGATCCACCGATTCACGGATGTCGTAATCGCGATCCAGCGCGCAGATCGAGAACATGCCGAGCATGTCGTCTTCCATGACGTCGTACTTGATAAAAGCCGCTTCGATCACTTCCATGTAACCGCCTTCACGCTGAGTAATGACGCCGTGGATGGCTTTGTCCGTGGCGGTAGTAATCGTGGAGGCGCAATCACCGTCCGCAAGCTCCAACTTTTGCGCTGGATGCTGGTGGCTCGTGGGCCAGAAATTATAGGCTTCTTCGTTATCCACCAGACAAATGCCGACTTCGGCACCGGGCATCTCTTCGTCAAAAGCGCCGGGTGCACGGGTATCGACGATGATCTGATAGGCGTCATTCTGCCAGATGTTGCCGGTGCTGTTGTGAGTCGCCGGGTCAAAGCTGTAATCGTCGTCATAGCGCATCACGGCGACATAGATATAGTTGTCATCATGCAGCACTTTGAACCAGGCAGTCAAGTCCGTCCAACCGTCCCAACCGCTCGGCGCATAAGCGTCATCCCAGTGAGATCCTTCCTGACTGGTCGGTACATCAAAGTTGAATTCCATCAAAGTCCATGGAATTTTGGCCCACTCTTCATCATCCACTTTACCGTCCACCACAACCGTTCCCTTGTAGGCCGTATACTCGTGGAGCACGCCGTCGGGATCCGATTCATCGACCGGAGCATCATGACGCACCGGTTCGATTCCCAGCGGAAAAGGTCCAGGCTGAAAACTGGGCGGAAAGTCCGGCATGAGATTGTCGGCAAACCCCGGCAATGCAAAAGCAACGATGACCGGCAATGCGTACCATTTCATGATCTGATCCTCCTCTTAAAATTTTTCTTTCCCTCTTCCTCACAGTAAATTTGCAACCGCCTCAATGTTCTTTTCCCCTTTTCACCTCCCTAAAAAGTTCAATTTTCTCGAAAACTGTCGTTTCAACCCTTAATTTGATAGCCTTGTCTAGCGAATTAGAATCATTTTCTTTGTCATTGTTAATGTTCTTTCTCCGGCTTTGACGGATATACGGTAAAAATAGACGCTGGAGGGCAGATCCGGTTGCCAGGTAATTTGCCTCTCTCCCGCCTCCTGAACCTCGTCCGCCAAGCAGGCAACTTCCCTGCCTAAAATATCGAAAACTCTCAGCGAGACTTTGCCGGAAAAGGGAATAGAATAGCGAATCCGTGTTTCGGAATTGAAGGGATTCGGATAATTCTGTGACAGACTAAAAATCGGCGGGGCGGCTTTTTCGATCCCGGCAATGACCGATTCTTTTCGGAACGGTCTTCCGGGAGTGCCGCCGAAAATTTGCGAGGCTGTCCATGACGACGGTTGATTGCGATCCGAATTCGGGTCGATCAGCTCCAAGGTGTACCCTTGACCGTCGGCAGTTTCGGGCCACGGCCACTCGTCGCTGTAAAATACCGAATCGGCGGCCTCCCCCGATGGACGACACAATACAACCGCATCGCCGCTGTTGGAAAAATCAAACGGCATATTGCCGTAGACAGTTTGCAGACGAGGAAACAGCTTTTTCATCTGCAGCGTATCGGCGCAGATAACGGCAAAGCCGAAGGCCGGCAACACGGCATCATCCGGAAGAACAAAGCGGTGGTCGGGCCGGCTGTCGCGAATGATCCAGCCCGCCAGGCGGATTGAGACAGCGCTCGGGTTGTAAAGCTCAATCCAGTCTTTGGCCGGAAAGAGCGGGCTGCTGTTATAATTGATCTCACTGATCAGTGGATCACTTGTTTCTTTTGCCGGCTCGAAGAAGGCGATGATTTCCTGGTTGCCGGTGCCGAGAAATGTTATTGTCGGTTTAACACCGAAATCAGCCCGCGACCACCCTGTAAAACGGTAACCGGCATCAGGAACAGCCGTCAACGTGATCGGCATCCCCTGAAAATAGATGCCGCGCCAGGGAAATTCGTCCGGCGCAACCGTGTTGACGCGTACTCGCCCACCGCCTTTGACGCCGACCGCCAACTCGAATTCTCCCGCCAACTTGAAATAGCTGCGCAGGTGCGAACGGACGAATGCCGGTCGGCGATCGGCAAAAGTGCGCATGCGGCTGAGACTGCCGGCATAGCCGCCTAAGGAGCCCGGCCAACGGCTGCGCTGGCGCTCGATTTCACTTCGGAACATCGCATCAAAACGGTCGATAAAGCTTTTCACCCGCGCCGGCACGAATGCGGTATTGAGCAGATCGGCAAAGCGAATAATGAACTTTTGCCGGAACGTTTCGTTTTCCAAAAGCCTGCGCAACAACAGCGTCGACCAGGGCGGATTCGGCCAGGAGGGGCCGTTCGACTGCGCGGCAAATTCCAGCATGTTGAAATCGTAACGCGTATCGTAAAGGTGAAAACCAAAGTCCGTATCGTAGATCAGCCAGCGCCATTTGCCGCCCGGCCGATGCGGCCGATAGTATTTGATGTTGTTGCCAGGCCAGTCGGTGTTGCCGATGAACTGCTCGGCGATTTGATAGTCGATATAGTTGTCAATGTCGATGAGAGAATCAACCACGGCATAGTTGCGGGGGTCAGACAGATTGTGCGTATTCAAGAAATCAAGCAGCTCGGCATATGCCTTGCGGCTTCCGGCCATCACCTGCCAATCTTCGGTGCCCGAGCCGTCGAGAATGTCGACGGCGTCCGGATCGATGCCGCGATTGGCGTGCAGAAAATGCTCATTGATCTTTTCGCGTATGTTGAGGATGCCCCAGTATTCGCCGTTCAAATAGATATGCGCCGGCCGAAACGCCATGGTTTCCAAATCCGTGACGCCGGTCACCAGCGCCTGCATAAAGCCGTCGCGCCAAAAGGTATTGTCCCAATCGTTGCCGCCGTTGCGCAGGATAAAGCTTTCGAACTCGTCGATTTCCTTTTCCGGAAAGATACGATAGTGGATTTTCGCCGTATCGTATTCTGCACGCCGAAATATTGCCAGCGGCTTTTGCGGACGTCCGCGGCTCCAGCCGCCGAAAACTTTTAGTCCGGCGTCCAGGGCGAAGGCTCTGCGGCCGTCCGGTTCGTAGAATTCAACATGCACCGGCTTTTCCCAATCCTGCCAAAAGTTGGCGCCGAAATAGGGATAATCGCTCGCTGCGTTCGGCCCCATTTCAAACAGGCCGGTTTCATAATCCCAAAGGTTGTCGGGATCCGTCGTCAGGCAAACGATAGGAAAAGGAGACCGTTCGTTGAAAACAAAAGTATGGGTTATAATGCGGCTGGGCTGCAGCGGCGGCCGCAGGCTGCGGGCGCGTATGACCGTGGTTTGACTCAAAGGGATCGGTCGCGTGTAGCGAAATACCTTTTCCGTCGGTTCCGAGCCGTCGAGCGTATAGTAAATGATTCCACCGCTCGTATCGCTGAGAGTGAGGGTGATAGGCTGACTGTAAAGACCGCCGGGCAATGAAAAGATCGGCGCCTCAGTTTGGCCGATATAAACTATATCCTTGTTGGGCTCGCCGGGAGTCGGCTGGGCGAGCAGGCTCCACTCGGAGGCTCCGTCGGAACGGCGACCAAAGGAAATGTCTGCAGGCATCGACGGAATGCGCACTGAATCTGCCGCGCTGCTGTCCGGCGATGTGAGCAGCAACAGCTCGCCGCCCTGATTCAGCTTGAAATTGGTGTGCAGGGCGGCAGATTTCAAGTTGAGAATGGCCGGTGCATCCTGAGGCGGCTCGGGTACGGCGACCGAAAGGAAGGGAATCAGCGTCAAGTCCGAGCTTGTGCTGTTAATGTTATGCACCTCAAGCGCCAGGACATTCGTTCCCGATCGCAGGAGAGCCGGGTCAATTTCAAAAGCTTCGGGTGCCTGCCCTTGATAAATCATTGCCTCATGGCCGGCCGTTGCCGGCTCGTTAAAGGCAAAGTGTTGATGCACCTCGCCCATATTGGCGCGGGCCGCTTCCACGCCGTTCAGATAAGCAATAAAACCGTCATCATAATCCACGTGCAGCAAAAGACGAAGAACGCGGCCGGGGTTGTCGATCTTGAATGTTTTGCGGATATAGATCGTCAAGACGTTTTCGATGATCGTCGCGTCGTCATTATCGCCATATCCGAAACCGCTGGGACCCTGCTGCCAATTGGAATCGTCAAAAGATAAAGATTTCCAACTTGCCGGCGGTTCGCTGCGGCCGGGGAAAAAACGCCAAACATCGCCTTGGCGGATGATGGTTTGCCAATAAAAAACTTCCCTCCTGTTCTTTCCAGAAGCGAACAGCAAAAGATGCTCTTGGGGCCGGATGACCAAACTTGGGAAAACCCATTTGAACGGTTTGGCAGGATTGTCGCTGAGCCCCCAACCTGACAAATCCACTGCTTGAGCCGAAGAATTGAACAGTTCTATCCAATCCGAAAATTGCCCGTCTTCATCAGCAACAGTTCTCGTGTTTTTCGATTGGCACTCATTCAGCACAATGGCAGGATGAAGGTCGGAAAAAAGAACGAAAAAGAACAAAAAAAGCAAGCGATTCGACATGGCGGCCATTTTTCTATGTTAATTTAATATTAAGAGTAATTCGTTTAAAAACCAAAACTTTCTTCTAGAGGCGACAATTTTTAACTATTGGGATGTCATCCATCGAATTGCCTGCATTGTTTTTGCGCAAAAGAAAGATTATTTTTAAGGGAAGTTACAAAAGAGATTCACACGTGAAAAAAACGGTTGTAAACTTTATAATTGTTCTGCTCCTGGCGATAAATGGAAAGGCGGAAACACCGATCAACGGCCTCTATCGCATCGCCAAATTAAGTCTGAAAGGTAATTTTTCGTTTTCCAACGCCCAGCTTTTACAGCTGATCAACTCTCGGCCGCCGAGTTTTAGGCAACGGTTAGTGTACGGTGCAGAGCTGCCGCCTTTTGCGGAAACACTAATCGAGAATGATTTGCGTCAAATTGTACGCTTTTACCGTCAGGAGGGCTTTCTCGATGCCGTCGCCGTTCTTACCGAAAAACGAATCAATGCAAAAAAGCAGACGATAGAGTTGGTTATCGAGATCATCGAAGGGATTCCCGTAAAAATTGAAAATGTGACGACAGAATTCGATTCCCTAGAAAACACGATTCAAGCGGCTTCGCTGCGCAGTCTGGCACAGGCGGTATTGCAGCTCAGACCGGGCAGGCGGTTTCGAGACGAGACGTTCTACGCGGATGTGGAGCGGCTGCAGCAGGCGCTTGCCGAGGCCGGTTATCCTTACGCCCGCATCGACCACCGCCTTATGGTCGACAAGCAACGTCATCGGGCGTCTATAGTTTACAATATTGCTCTCGGCCCGAGCTGCGTTTTTGGGCAGGTCCTTTTGGACGGCCGACAAGAAAATGATCCGCTTGTTCTGAATCAATTAGCTTTCCGTCCCGGCCAAGCTTTTGCCAAAAAGCCCTTGGACCGTACCCAACGACGACTCTATGCCCTTAATGTCTTTGAATTCGTGACCGTTCGCGCACTGCTGCCGCATCCGCCGCAGCGCGAAATTCCGGTGGAAATTCGGGTTCGACCGGCGCCCCGCACGACTGTAAAAGCGGGCGTAGGTTACGGTCGCGAAGAGGCGCTGCGCGCCTTTGTTTCTCTCCAGCGCCTCAGCTTTTTGGGCGGGGCAAGAAGACTCGATCTTCAGGTCAAACACTCCGGACTCGAGCCGTACATGCTTGATCTTCGGCTGGTGCAGCCTGCGTTTTTGCGACCGACGGCTTCGCTCGGCGTTAACCCATTTATGCGCAGCCAGTTCGAACCTGCCTTTCGTTTGAGCCGCAACGGCGTTAATTTATTCTACCAGGAAAGCATCGGCGAAACGATGAGCGCCGGATTGACCTACATATTCGAACAAGTGGACCTCGATTTGAACAGCCTCGCTGCTCCCCGCGTAACTGACGAGCTGCGCGGACTCTATAACAAGTCGAGCCTGCTTTTCGCTGTCTCAAAGAACACCACCGACGATCTCTTTGCGCCGAACGAAGGCACTCGATTCACGCTCTCGGCAAAATACAGCGGATTGGGGGCCGGCGAGTATCACTATTCCAAATGGCTGATGGATATTAGACGATATCAGCAACGGCTGGGCGGAGTCGTAGCCGCACGGATTTCAGTCGGCAAAATTGATTCCTACGACCCGATCAAAGTTGTGCCGGTCGAAGACCTCTTTTTTTCCGGCGGCGCCAACTCGATCCGCGGATGGGGACGCTACGAGTTGGGACCGCGCGCCGACGACGGAAAACCGCTTGGCGGTACGGCAATTTTCGAAGCATCGCTCGAAATGCGGCTGCCGCTCTACCGCTTTCTGCAAAGCGCCCTTTTTATCGACGCCGGCAATGTCTTTATCGATCGTCTGAACCTGCTGGACAGCCGCATCGCCGTCGGCTGCGGACTGCGCTTCAAAACGCCGGTGGGCCCATTGCGCCTCGACCTTGCGCGACCGATATCCGAAAGCGGGGCGTTGCGCTGGCACTTGACCGTGGGGGAGGCCTTTTGATGATCCGTCGAGCTTTAATATGGTTCGCTCGTCTGACCGTCGGCCTGCTTCTCTTCTGCTTTGTCGTTCTCTTTACGCTTTTGCTGGCGTTACAAAATAAAGAATTCAAATCTATTGCGGCAAAAAGGGTGACGGCACATCTCTCCCGTCGCTGGGGTGCCGAGCTGTACATCGGCAGTCTCGAGGGCAATCTCTACTCTCACTTTTGCCTTAAAAAAGCTTCGCTCATCTTCCACTCCGATACTCTGCTTTCCATTGCTCGGCTTGAGGCATCCTATCGTCTCAAACCGCTCCTGCATAAACAGCTTTTTATCGATTCATTATGCATTGATCATCCAAAGGTCCGTCTCCTGCGCAACGAGAACGGTGAGCCGATCCTCATCACCCTCTTCAAGCTGCAGCCCGAATCAACGCCCGAATCGCCGAGCATCAAACGCGGCATGGGGAGACCCTTTACCCTCTTCTTAGACCGCCTGATTCTGCGCAACGGCCATGTCGAATCAGCCGGCGGACCCGACTGGGTGCCGGAAGAAACCGACTCGATTCATATCGATGCGCAATTACAAATCGGCCGAGCGAACCGTTTTGCCCTGCACCGAGCTCATTTTTCGACTCGGCATCCGAACCTAAAGATTAACAATCTGCGATTCATTTTGCAATCTGATTCTGCAGGCGTGGAATTACGCGATTTCGAACTACGAACCGCTGAAAATTGTTTTTTTGCCTCGGCGGCTGCACAAAAACCGCTCTTGACCGACGGACACTTTACCCTTCAAACCGATTCCTTGAACGCGCAAGAGCTTCATTTGCGCCTCCCGACCCTGCGCATTCCCGGCAGACCTTCGCTTTCGTTGAACGGCTCGCTAACAGAGCAAATTCTTCAGGCGGACCTGGCCGTATCGAGCGATCAGGCCTTTCTCCGCCTGCAGGGAAACGTTCATCCTTTTCCCGCATTTTTCAGCGATTCGCTCATCGAGCGGCGTTTTTCTTTACAGGCACGTGTTCAAAAATTGCAAATTACGGACTGGCTCGCTTCCGTCGACGGACCAAGCGAGATAAGCGGTGAAATCGAGGCGACCGGATCCGGCACATCCTGGCGCGCGATGAGCGGCCGGGCTGTCGTGCAGCTAAGCGGATTTTACCGGGAGTGGAAAGCAACGTCCCTGAATGCGCAAATAGAACTGGCTGCAGGCTCGCTGAGCGGCGAGCTGGAGGCTCGTCTTCCTGCCGGCGATGTCAAGCTGTTTGCCCAGATCGACGACTTTTTTGGCAGACAAAAGTTTAAGACCCGCCTCATCGCCGAAGGTATTGACCTTGCTGCGCTTCCGGCAGGTCAATTGCCGAGTTCGCATATCAATCTGCAGCTCAGAGCCGACGGCAGCGGTCTAAGTCTCCAGCGTCTGATGGCTACCGGCACACTGGCGGCCGATGCAACTACAGTCGCGGGCATGTCCGCCGATTCGCTACGCCTTTGGTTCGCAGTGCAGGAAAAGAGGGTCATTGTCGATACCATGGCTCTTTTTCTTCCTCAACTGATGGTGACAATGAACGGCAGTGCTTCCTTTGCCGGCCGCTTCGATGCCGAGCTTGCGGCGCGATTCGGCCCATGCCTTTATGAGCCTCCCTTGCGTTCACTGCCCCAATTGTGCGGCGTTTTGTCCGCCGAACTCCATGGCACCATCGATTCACTCGCTGCGAAAGCAAACCTCAGAGCCGCTCCGCTTCTCTGGGACTCCCTACGTGTCGATACACTCGCGCTGGCAGCCGAAGCGACGCTCATCGACGGTAGACTCGGCGGGCGCTACTCGCTGAAGACTCGGGACATCCGCAGAGGCAGCTTAAAGTTTGCAAAAGTTACATCGAATGGAACAATACATAACCATATAGTCGATTTGGATTTGAATATTGCCCATGCCGTCGGGGACCTACGCGCTGCCGCGCGGATTTTACGGGGCGATTCTTTGCAGGTCGAGCTCGGCAGGCTGGATCTCGACCTTCGCGATCAGGCATGGCGCCTTGTCGAATCACCGGCGCGCATTTGCCTGGCAGACGATAACCTGTGCATCGACAATCTGCACCTTGGGCAGGCTATGCCGGATTCCGCTGCCGGCCGCCTGCGGCTCAACGGACGACTCTCGAAAAGCGGCCGTCAAGAAATGACTCTTGACATCTCGCAGTTTAACCTTCATCTACTCTCTCGCTTAAACATGAACCTGCCCATAGTCGGCATTTTAGAAGCGCATCTTGACTTGTCCGGGGATGCAAAACAGCCGATTATGCAGTTGGAGGCTGACATAGAAAACGGCGGCTATCGCGAGGCAGTGGTCGATCGCGCCCGCATCTTGGCCCGCTATGCCGACGAAACCTTAACGGCCAATTCAGGCCTTTTTCTAAACGGCGACAGCCTTTCCCTGCAGGTTACCTTGCCCCTCCGCATAACGCAGGAAGAGGGGAAAATCGAAAGAATTCAAAATCGCCCTCTTTTCTGGAAAGTCGACACCGAGCTGCTCCCGCTCGAGAAACTGTTGCAGGCGCCGAAACCCTTTGATGACCTGCGCGGCTCACTGGAGGTACATGTCTTTTCTCAGGACAACCTTGATTTTGTCCGTCCTCAAGGCACTATTCGATTGCGCGACGGACGCATCCTTTTACAAAAGTTCGGCTTTGAGCTCGGTCCGCTGCAGGCCGATGTGGCATTGTCGCCGAAGCTCGTGCGGCTGGAACAGCTGACCGGTCGTCGGGGCCGGGGTCTGGTGCGGCTCTCCGGCGCTGCCGAATTCGACCGTCATATCGAAAAGGTCGATCTGCGGGCTGTCGCCGAGCGATTCGTTGTCTCGAATCGCTCGCCGCATGAGCTGCAGGTCGATGCCGATCTTTACCTGCGAGGCGCGCCGCCGGAGCTGATTCTCGGCGGAACGATTCGCGTCCTACAGGCAGCATTTCATACTGCTGCGTTTTCTTCAGCAGGTTCTCCCGAGGTAGAAGAAACCAAAATGCCCCTGTTGGTCGAGGCGTTGGGCGCCGACTCGCTCGTCATACCCGAGAAAACAGAGGCTTCTGGGGGGCTGCCGCTCTGGCCGAATTTGCGCACCGAGATCAAAGTCATTTTGCCGCGCAACTGCTGGATCTATAACAACAACCTGCGCGTCGAGCTGGCAGGCGAGGCGGACATTTTCAAGACCAGAGAAGAGATCCAAGTGTTCGGCACGATCCGGACATTACGGGGTTGGTATGAATTGCTGGGCAAGCGTTTTACTTTGGCCGAGGGAGAAATTACTTTTCAAGGAGGCAAAGTGGAAGATGCGCAGCTGTCCGTCAAGGCAGATTACATCTTTCGCGACAGCCAACGCAACCGACGCACGCTGCGATTGACGATTCGCGGCAAAGTCGCTGCACCAGAGTTCGCCTTTACCGTGGACGATCAGCCGGTCACTGAAGGCGAAGCCGTCGCGTATATGCTGTTCGGTAAATCCCTTGCAGATATGAGCAACACTCGGCTGCTGCAGGCGGGCGTGCGGCCGGAGCGGTTGGCCGCCGATGCCGCAGCCGGTTTGTTGACGGCGCAACTCGCCCGGCGTCTCGGCAACGTTCTCGACCTTGATATGGTCGAACTGCAGGGACAGGAAAATTTCAATGCCGCTTCGTTCGTGGTGGGCAAGTATCTCACCCCGGATCTCTTTTTCAGCTACGAGCAAACTCTTGGAGTTTTGGAACAAGATCGGCCCTCGCGCATCGTCACGGTTGAGTATGAACTGACCAGACGTCTTTTTCTTCGCCTGATCAGCGGCGACACCCGCAGCTCCGGCGCCGACTTGATTTTTAAATGGACGAACTGATTTCTCGACAGTAAATAAAAAAGCCGCCTCGGCAACTTTGCAAGGCGGCTCGATATGAATTCGAAAGGCTATCGTATCACAATCATTCGTCGAGTCAATGTGCGGCCCTCAGCAGTCAGGCGATAGATATAAATGCCGCTTCCGACGGGGTTTCCGTTTTGATCCGTCGCATCCCATTCGGCGGAATGTTCGCCCGCTTCAAGCTGTCCTGCAAAAAGCGTTTTGACAGCATGGCCCAACAAGTCATAGATAATCAATTCTGCTGTTCCGGCTTTTGTTAGGTTGAACTTGATCGTCGTGGACGGATTAAACGGATTGGGGTAATTCTGCGCCAAGCTCAATTCACGCGGAACGTTGTTCATTTCGATAGAGGCTTGGATGTTACTGAAAGCAATCGGTCCGTACACGGCCGTGTTTCCATCCAAGCGAACTTGTTCCAATTTGTAGTAGCAATTTGTATTCAAAGCCCTGTCGAGATATTCATAGCGATAAAGATCTTCTTTGACCGGGATAAGCTCCGTCGTTATGCGTCGATAGGGTCCCGTCTCCGATTCGCTGCGAAGGAGATGGAAACCGGCTGTCTGAACCGTGCTTTCCACTTGCCAGCTAATAAGGACTCCGTCTTTTACCGGTGCGGCAGCAAAAGTCGACAAAATCACAGCGATCGGATTTTCAATCTGCAGAACATAATCCTCCACCTCACCGCCCATGACCAGGCCTTCCGGAGTCGAGGCGGACAACCCTGAGCCGACCGGCGCGATTCGGAAACGCGCATAGGTGGCGCCCGCCGTCAAGCCGCTCAAATTATTCCAAGTTAGAATCACCGTTCCGACGGTGCCGTTCGGTACGGAGGCTGTTGTTCCCTCATTCGCGCTGAATACGCCGTCGCGATTGAAATCGATCCAGCCGGCTAGAACGGCATTCTGTCCGCTCTGGTTAAAGACCTGAACGGCCACCGAATAGGAGGTCGAATTGGTTTTAAGCGCCGGAAAAGCTGCTACGCCGTTTTCGTCATTATCATTATAAAGATTGTCGCCGACGGCATTTTCACTAAAAAAGCTCATCAATTCGCCGTCAACATTGACGATTACACCGTTACCGGCGCTATTGACCGGGCCCAGCTGCAGATTGTTGGAAATTCCGGCGTGCGCGGCATCACCGTAAGAACTCGGGGCATCGCCGTGGTCTTCGTCGCCGGTGTCCAAAGCAATTTCGCATACGTAATCTTCCACTTCGCCGTCGCTTAAAAAGCCGGTGGGATCTAGATGACCGTCGCTGTTATCATCCTGCGTACTGATTCTAAACCTGGCAAAGGTGAAACCTGCAGGCCCGCTGATGGTTGGGAAAATCAGATTGACAAAACCGTTTGTGCCGTTTGGAACAAGAGCGGAAGCCCGTTCCGAATTTTCGAAAAGGCCGTTGCGGTTGACATCGATCCAGCCGCTAAGGACGGCAGTTTTGCCGGTCATATTAAAAGCGCGCACAGAGATTGCGGGCTGTGAACCGACGGCAACGGATAGAGATCCGTTTAAGCCGTCTTCATCATCGAGTTGATTGGTGTCATCGCCGTTGGCTCCCACATTTGCATAACCATCGTATTCGGCATCGATCAAATTGCCGAGTCGCAACGACGAAACGATGCGATGACGCGGCCCGTTATCGTAATATTTTGTCTGATAATTACCCAAACCTGTTCCGCTGCCTGTGTCCGGCGCATCGCCCCAATCCGCCGCTTCGCGGATGATCAGCTTATAGTCTTCCACTTCGCCGCCAGGCTGAGGAGCGCCTGAAGCCGGTCCGTGCGGACCGATATCGGCATTGGTTGTCAAGATGAATCTTGCAAAGGTTGTACCTGCGGCGGCATTTGCCGGAATGGTAAACGAAATGGTTTTGACCTGCGCCGGCGGCGGATTAGGCGACGATAAACCGTCTCCTGACACCAAAGAGACAAACTGATTAGCCGGGTTGGTTACATCAATAATGCTTTCACCATTATCCAAAAACGAGCTGTTTTTGTTGTAATCGATCCAACCTTTTACATAAACCGGCAGTACGGCGCCGTAATGGCGGCTATAAACAGTAATTTGTACTTGATAGGTTTGACCGGGAATGAACTCAAAGACATTCGGATTGAGCGGATTGCCGTCGGCGTCGAGAAAAACGATGCCGTCTTCGTCATCTCCGTCGGCGTCCGTATCGTCGCCGTCGGCTGCGGCAGAGGGTTGATTGGCCGCATCCGTATCGATTTTGGGCGAGCCGACAGCACCGCCGTTGCCGATATAAAACCAGTAATGATTGGTGCCCGGATTATACCAGCCGATGTTGGTCATCCACGCCGCCGGATAAGAGGCCGGTGCATCCCCGTAATCGCGACGATCAGAAATGCGGGTGAGTTTGATCTGCGCGGCAAGGTTTGAACGAGTCGGAGGTGCACCTGTCCACTGCACCAACCCTTTGCCCGTCATCTCAAATGTATCAGTCGGTCCTACGTTGACGTTCTTGATCCACAAATAATCACGAACCGGTGTGTTGGGGGTATCGACGTAAGAAGAGTCGTTGACGGCAACCGCTGGGCCGTTGTTTTTGGAGATGCTGATGTTCCACATCTTCCAACGCCGCATGTTTGTTCCGGAAACGTTGCCGAACGTGCGAATGAAAATATCCGTAAAGGTTCGGTTGGCCGGATCTGTTGTGGCAGTAGTAACCAGCCAAGAGCTTTCCGAGGGATATTTTGTTTCGAACGAGACAGTGCCGTTGGAAGCGTCATAAACCACTCTCCAATCAAAGGTCACACCGCTTTGCCAGGTGCGCTGGCCCACATTGCCGATGGCACGATAGGCGCCGTAAGGCGGCGTGCCGGCTTTAAAATCGTGTTGGCCTTGCTCCCAGTCGCCGGCCGAAGTATTGTCACCCATGCGCAGTTCCGGAGCGAACGAGAGGTGGTCGTACATATACTGAACAATCGCTTCATATTCAGCATCGGAAGTGAAATGCACCGTTTCGTATTGGGCAAAAAGAGAAACACTAAAAATAAAAGTCAAAAAAATCGACAGTTTCGTCGCCTGCAGCATCCCTGCACCTCAAAATTTGTTATTAATTTGAATTTTACTGCTGAGCGAGGAAGATCGTATTCGGAGTCGAAAGAGAGGGCAAATTCAAAAAATTCCTCGACCGCAGCTTTGAATCATCACATATACCATTCTAAATCTCTTGATTCCGAGATTTTGATGGCTATAATTCCATATTGATTCAAAGCTTTAAGTAATTTAAATCAATTTTTTGTAAAAATCAATAATAATTTTTATGAATCACTTTTGAGCTTGACTTTTAATGAGCGGATAGGAGCAGAAAATACTCTGAATTCCAATGCGGATTCGACCTGCATTTTAATGAGATTCGCAATAGACGCTCGGGGAAATTATCTTTTGTCAAGCGGTATTTTACGAGCGGGCCGCAAAAGTTACAATTTCGCGGTGCGCCCGGGCAATCCCAATTTGCAATTTCCTGTTCTTCACTTAGAAAAACTGAAACCGATGCCGGCGGTACCGATTCAAAAGAGTCGTTGAGCAGCCAAAGGCGGAACTCGAGCTCTTCGCCCGCCTGCCAAACAAATTTTGGAAATTCGGCGCTGAATAAGATTGTACGGCAGGCTGCCTGGACGGCATAATAGGCAGGTTTCGGCTGAGCCGGCCATTGGATGATGCTGTTATTAGCTGCTGTAGGCCAAGGTTCATTAAAGCACCAGTTCAACGCCATGGCACAATAGGGTTTTTGCCGTCGCGCTCCTTCGAAAAGGCATTTATAGCCTTCCGCCTGCAGCATTTGCCCTCGTTCCACCAGTTCTTCGAGCGAACGGACTGAACCGAAATAATGTTCTAGAGTGGGCAGCGTCAGCCAGGTATCTTTTTCCCACGCATTGAACCCATGATGGGATTCCCAGGCTGTCCCCGCTTTAGGCGGCCAGACCTCCTCGGCCGGAAGAAATGACCTCAGCACCTCGACTGAAGACGGCGACGGTATGCCGAATTCCGTGTAAGCGGTGCAGCGCGAGCGGCGGATGATTTGAAAAACCTCTTCGCCGCTCTCGGGATCGCGAAAGCGATAATGACCATGGCCGACGCCCATTAAGGGAGATGTCGGCAAAAACGGCCGCTGCGGATCGAGCTGCAGACAGAGGCTGTTAAGCAGCCGCAGGGCCAAAGACTGATCCGTCATTCCCGACCAGGAATTGAACAGCTCATTGCCGCCGCACCAGATCGCCAACGACGGATGCGGCTTGAGACGGGTGATGATCGATCGCGCTTCCTGCTCTAAAATTTTCAGATAAGCCGGTGTCGAGGGGTAGTTGTTGCAGGCAAGCGGAAAATCCTGCCATAGTAAGATACCCTTTTCGTCGCACAGATCGAAAAAGCATTCCTTATTGATGACGCCGCCGCCCCAAAGACGCAAAAGGTTCATATTGGCATTGACGGCAAGATCGATCAGCCTTTCATATCGTTCACGCGTCAACAACCCTGGAAAAATTTCCGGCGGCACCCAATTGCTGCCTTTGGCGAAAATGCGTCGCCCGTTGACTTCCAGCTGCATGGGCGGCACGCTGCGCGTTTTGGGGAAAGCGGCGGGTTCGTCCCAAGCTCCTTCGTTCATGACCAGGCGAATGCGACGAAAGCCGATGCGTCGACGATGGTCGGCAACCAGTCGACCACCTTCATAAAAGGAGACATTCGAGGTGTAAAGCCGCGGCATCCCTTGATCGTGCGGCCACCATAATTCAATAAAAGAACTCGTTTCCTTTAGATGCAATCCTTTCTTTACACGCCCGGTTCTTGAAAAGAGCAGCTTACCTTCAGGGTCTTCAAGTTTCCAAACAAATTCGAGAGGCAGAAGCTCTTTTTCAAAAGTCAACGTGATAGCGGCTTCAGTAAGCTCTTCATCGAGCTCATAGTCGATGGAAGGTTCTGCCCATACCGCAGGGTGACAAACCAGAATGCCCGTCTCATCCCAAATGCCGAGCGGAATGAGTCGCGGATGCCAGTCCCAACCGTATGATACGGCGGGTTTAACGCATTGATCGGCTTGCGTCCGATCTGCCGGCTCCGGTCGCGATTTCGGCGCCGGAAAAATCGTGACGAGCAGTTCGTTGTCGGCACGCAGGTAATCGGTCAGGTCAAGGCAAACCGGAGTGAACATCCCCTCCTGCTCAAGCAGAATTGCGCCGTTCAGGCGAATAAAAAATTGATAGTCGATGCCCTTGGAATAAAAATAGACCCGCTCGCCTCTGTGAAAATTAGGTTTGGGGAAACGGCAGCGATAGGTCCAAAAGACATCCTCCATCCAGCGATAGTCTTTAAAGTTGTCTCCGAACCAGTAGGGAGGCCATCCTTTGGCCGCAGCATAATCGAGCTGCACGGCGCTCGGAACCTGGGCGGGCATCTGTTCGGTCGGCGGCTCCTCGAGTTGCCAATGCGGCCCCACCGTCCACTCAAGTTCTAAAGATTTTGTACAAGGCATCGTCAACATTCAATCAACCTGGGAAATGAATCGATTCAGACTTGCCCATTCGCCTAAATAAGCTCACGACAAATAATGGTTTCGCGCAAACACAAAGAGGCACCTCTTTCCTACTGATGCCCTATCAACGGGCGTGTAATCTCTGTGAAACCAGCTTTTATATCGTGTTGTCGGAGAAATCTCATCGCACCCAAAATCGCGCCTGTAACCTGATATCCGTACTGCTTGCACCGACTCTAATCGCAAACTCGCCCGGTTCCACGATTCGCTGCATTTTTGCATTATAAAGCGCGAGGTCATCAGGAGTCAGCAGAAAATTTAACGTGCGCGTTTCTCTCGGCTGCAGCTGCACCTTGGCAAAGCCGCGCAGCTCCTGCACCGGCGTACAAACCGATGCCAAAAGATCCTCGAGGTACAGTTGCACGACCTCCTTGCCTGCTCGGCTGCCGGTGTTGCAGACGTCGACGGTAACCCGCAGGCTGTCGCCGACCCCTATCTCGCTAGCGCTGAGGCGCAGATTTCGATAGGCAAAGGTGGTGTAGCCAAGGCCGTGGCCGAAAGCGAACAGCGGCGTCGGATCCATATCGACGTAGGGCACGCCCCATCCGTGTTCAATCCAATACCGTTTGGACTTTTGATAATTATAATAGACCGGCAATTGGCCGACATGTCGCGGTATGGTCACCGAAAGTCTGCCTGAGGGATTGACTTGACCCAAGAGTATCTCGGCAATTGCCAAGCCGCCTTTTTCACCTGGAATCCACGCCTCAACGAGTGCCGGCGCCTTTTCGGCCAACTCACGTACGGCCAAGGGCCGTCCGTTGATGAGGACCACGACGGTAGGTTTGCCGACGGCGAGTACGGCATCGGCAAGCCGATTCTGCAGGCCGGTCAGTTCCAAAGTAGCGGCGTCGAACCCTTCACCGACGGTACCGACGCGCCGCCCGCGCTCATCCTGCGCGCGCCACTCGTTTTCACCCAAAACCAGTACTACGGCATCGGCGGTCCGCGCCGCCCGCACTGCCTGATCGATCTCGTCGAGCGCCGCCCCCGTGACGTTGCAGCCTTTAACATAAACAATCCTGCTGTTCGGAAGCAGCCTTTCGAGTCCTCGACGCACGGTCACGATCTCCTGCAGCACCGTCACCGACGTATAGTCGCCAAGCTGGTTCTTCGGATCGTCCGCATTGGGCCCGATGACCGCCACCGTTTTCATTTTATGCCGGTCGAACGGCAGCACGCCGTCATTCTTGAGCAGAACAATCCCTTCGCGCGCCGCCTCCAGCGCCAGGTCCTGATGGCGTTGCTGATGCACCACTTTCTCGGCGCGTTCCGGATCGACAAACGGCCGTTCAAAGAGGCCCAACTTGAACTTTTGAGCCAATATGCGCCGTACCGAACGATCGATAAGCGATTCGGGGAGTGCCGCTTCTTGTAAAGAGGAGAGCAGGTCGAGCATATAGCCGGATTCATACGAAATGCCGACATCGACGCCGGCGCGCAGGGCAAGCTGTCCGGCGCGTTTTTGGTCCGCTGCCAAACCGTTATAGATGAGCGTGCCAAGTCCGCCGCCTTCGCTGAGGACCAGCCCTTCGAATCCCAACTCGCCGCGCAGGATGTCGGTCAGCAGCCGCACCGAAGCGTGCGCCGGCACACCGTCGATTGCAGGATAGGTGGCCATCACCCCTAGGGCACCGGCGCGGCGGATACCGGCTTCCCACGGCGGCAAAAAGACCTCCCTTAACTTGCGCTCCGAGATTTCCATAGCGCCGCGCTCCAAACCGGAGAGCGGTTCACTTTGACCAGGGTAATGGCAAAGCCCGGCCGCGCATTTATCGGGTGCCGTCAGATCGTCGCCCTGCACGGCGCGCACAATCGTCTCCGCGATTCGGCTGCATAAGAACGGATCCTCACTGTAAGCCTCCTGATTGCGGCCCAGGCGCGGATCGCGGATCGGCTCGACAACCAGCGTAAAGAGCTGGTGCACCCCTATAGCCCTCGCTTCAGCGGCAACGGCGGCATAGATGCGATCGATCAGCTCCAGATTCCAGGTGCTGCCCAACGTCGGCCCCTCGGGAAAGATGGTTGCGCCGGCGCACATCAGCCCGTGGGTGCCTTCTTCGGTGATGAGCAGGGGAATGCCAAGTCGCGTCTTCTCAATCGCGATCCGTTGCAAAGAATTGAGGAAGGCGGCCTGCTGTCGTGGGCCTTGGTGCAAAAGTGTGTTCGGCAGGGTAAAAAATCCGCCTCCGGGGCCCAGGCCGTGGAGGTGCGTACCACGGGCAAACTGCTGCACGCCGATGACTTTTTCCGCCCCGCTGCCGCCCAATGCCTCTTCATAAACACAGGGCATGTTCATCTGCCCGACTTTTTCCGCCGGCGTCATCCGCTGCAAAAGATCATCGACGCGAAGCTGAATAGGCAAAGAAGCGTCCCGATAAGCCGGTTCGGCGGCGAAAATCAAAGCCCGAAAAATCAACGTCAACAAGACAAGCTTTTTCATGCGGGCATCCTGAACCGCTCACCGATGCTCGATCAAATAACGGGCAACGCTTTCTACGGGGGCAATCCAAATCTTGTTTGCGGAATCTGCGGCATAGCGGCAAAGAGCTTCCAGGCTTGCAACCAGAGTCGTCTGCGGCCCGCCGTCGCCGATCTCGTGTCCGGCAAAGATCAGCCAGCCTCCCTCCTGCGCGGCTTTATCCACCCAAGCGCGCAGCTCGGCAAAACTCTTGCCGTCGCTTTCCACGGCAAGCAGCTGCGCGGGATCACAAACGAGCGGATTGTTTACCTCCTGGTTGGACCAGCCGCGAGCAGCAATAAAGAGACGGGCGATCAACGGCACATAGCTTTGCACTTCTGCGCCTCTACCGACAAAGGTTTGTCCGCAGGGATAGGCAAAGGTGACCGCCCGAACACCCAGCTCGTTTTCGATAAATTCGTTCGCCTGCCGAATTTCCGCCTCGATGCGCTCGAGGGTATAGTCTTCCAGCGCATTATGCCGTGAAAAGGCATAGTTACCGGTGCAGGGATGGGTGACGGTATGATTGCCGATCTCGTGTCCTTTAGCAACGGCGGCACGCCAACCTTCGAGTCGCTGCTTGGCATTGTCGGGAGAGATATAAAATGTCGCCCGCACGCCCATGCGGTCGAGGAGCGGGATGCCGCGATCAACTTGACTAAGCCGCGCATCGTCGAAGGTCAAACTGACGGCACAGCGGGCGCCGTTCGGCCAGTGAAAAGGCGCCTTTGTCTCACGAGTCTGAGCCACTGCAAGTGATGACATGAGGACTGCTCCCATGATGACGAAAGTAAAATGCAGGATCAGCCGGAAACCCTCTGTTGGACGCGGCGATCGATCCTTGTGTTTGTTTGCTATACAGCTTGACATTTATTCATCCTTTCGTTTAAGCACCGTCAGCCGCTGCCGGTTGGCGAGATGCTGCACCGTCGCCTGATCGCTTGTCGACTGAACATCTGACGCCTATTCTCCTTGCTTAATGAGGCCGACGTCTATGCTTACCTCCATGAGGCGGCAGCGCTCTACAAGTTCACTTATAAAAGCCTATGGGGAAAATTGAAAATGAAATTTAGAACGGCATTTTTTACTATCAGGACAGCGAAAAGTTTGCCAAGTTATCCGTAATTTTTAAAAATACATATGCTCGTGCAATGACAATCATTCGTAAACAATGATCAGTGATCTTGGTTTTTCGGCTCTCGTAAAAAGGTGGGCGCCGGAGGAGCGTCGCTCGCGTCGAGGATAATCCGAAACCAGCAGCCTTTACACATGAGGGCGCGATCGACATTCAGTAGAATGCGTTCCCACGGACTTAATTTGCGGCCGCAGTGCGGACACTGATCGATGATGCCCTCGAAGGGATCCTTTTCAGTCATGGAGCTACCCGCTTTGGTTTGAGAATATATCCTCTGTTTTCACGGCCATTGATTTTTATCGTCAGAGGCGAGTCGAACCGCAGCAGCTTGACCGTATTCAGCTGCACTGCAGGCTGCTGGGCATTCAGCCACTCCCAATCGATCTTTCCTGAAGCGTCTCTGCCGTTAATGGAAAAGTAGCCGACGGAAAAAGAAGTCAGGTTGTGAAAGAAATGCGAGCCTTGTGAGGGCGAAACGGGCATGTCTTTGAAATCGGTTTCGACAATGGCGCGGGCGCCGCAGATTTGATCCCAGGTGACCGGAATGCCCAACCACGGATCGAGCGTGCCGAGTCGGCCCAGTGCGATGAGCAGGTAGGGGCGATGATCGGCAAGCAGCTCTGCATTGAGGCGGCTGATCTCCTGGGCCGTCTCGCGGCTTTTGCCGCGCTCGAACAGATCGCGATCCACGACGACAATGTCATAAATATCGTTCATCACCCCATGCCCGAGCACACTGTTTGAGGAGATGAGGAGCTCATCCTCCGGCACTTCCTCGAGCGTCAGTTCTTCCAACTCGCGATTGAGCACAAAAGGACGCAGCTGCAGCAGGCCGAACTCGAACGGTTTGCGGCTCATGTCTGCTGCAAATTCGATTTCCACCGGCGTGCCCATGCCCCAGCTTCCCATATCGAGAAGGAGCTCAATGATCTGCGGCAGGGGAAAGATTTTGTCTTTGAGAATCGGCGCAAAAGTGACCAACCTTCTTCCCTCACGGGAGACGCCGTCATAGATGCAGTCGTTTTCCGGCGAATAAGTGGAAGCGAGAAAGCCGAGCACGCCGTCCTGCTCGGCAACGCGAATATCGAAGCGCTTGATTTGCAGATCTTCAACACCGCTGTGGTACTGATCTTCGGCCAGCGACAACGCGTAAAAGTCGCGCTGCGAGTTGTTCAAAGTATCGGCAATCGTGGCAAACTGCGGCAGATGATCGGGATGAGCGGGAGAAAAGCGCACCGAAGTTCCGCCCTCGACGATCATTTTGCCTAAACCCAAAGCCACTGAAGCGACTCCTTCAGACGGCTTTTGCGGTCCAACCGGATAAAAGTTGTAGGAGCGTGCCACGCCGGAAAAGGCGGGATAGAAACGATCGCCGTGCTGTGAGCCGACCAGTTTTTGAATGACCACCGCCATCTTTTCTTCTTCCAGCCGATAAGACGTCGCCTTGATGTACTCCTTCGGCGCCTGAAAAAAGGTGGAGGCATAGACTCGTTTGACGGCGCGAAGCAGTTGACCAAGCCGAACGATGGGGTCGGGGTGATTGTTGGGAATCATGTAGGTGTGGTAAACGCCGGCAAAAGGATGGTACTGCGAATCTTCCAGGAGGCTGGAAGAACGCACGGCGAGCGGCGCATGCATCAAGTCGAGGAAGGCGGCCAAATCACCCAAAATTCGCTCGGGAAATCGCGACGCCAATAAAAAGCGTCGGCAAATCTCTTCATCACTTTCGCAGGAAAGGGCAAAGTTGCGCAGATTGTTTTCTTCTAAAAACTCGTCGAAAACGTCGGTGCCGATGGCCAATGCCGCCGGCACGTCGATGGTGACGTTGGGCCAAAAGTTTTGGACGTTATAGTTGTTGATGAGAATGTTGACAAAAGCCAAGCCGCGCGCCTTGCCGCCCAGCGAGCCGCCGCCGATGCGCGCAAAGCTCGTATTCGGATCAAAGGTGTCTTTATTAAAATCGGTGACGATGCCGCGCTGGCAGAGGCGGCGGTATTCCCGCAGCGAGCGAATGAGATCCTGGCGCAGCTCCTCCATCGACGCAAAATCGGAGACCTTGCGCGGACGCAGCTTATGCGCCAGCCAAAATTCGGTGCGCGCCCGCAGCCAATTGGAGAAATGATTGCGTTCTGCATGATAACGAAGGCTCTCTTCGGGCACCACTTTGATCTGTTCTTCGAGGCTGATCAAGTCCTGGGCGCGCCCCACAATACGGCCGTCCGGCGTGCGAAAGATGAAATCGCCGAAACTAAAGCTCTCGGCCATAAAACTGCGCAGCTCCTCGGCCAGGTTCGGCGAGGTCTTGAGCAGAAAAGAGGCGCCCAAAGCCCTGGCGAGCGGCTCGTTTTCGGGAAGATTGGACTGCAGAAGAATCGGCACGTCCGAACGCCGCGCAAGAACATTTTCGGCAAACATCAGCCCGGCCTGAGGATCATATTTGCCCTGCCGCGGAAAATCGACGTCCGAAATCACCCCCAGAATATGTTCCTGGTATTTTTTGAAATAGTCCCATGCCTCCTCATAGGTGGTCGCATGCAGAATCTTGGGTCGTGCACGCGTGCGGAGGTTTTTGTGCGACAGATTGATGCCCTCGGAAATCAGCCGCTGCGCCTGGGTCAGCAGCTCCAAGTACATTATCGGCAGAAAAGTCGAGTAAAAGCGGACATTGTCTTCGATAAAAATGATAGACTGGATACCCACGATGCGTGTGTCGTGATCGACGTTGAGCTGATCCTCGAGGGTCTTGATGATGGCGATCAGTAGGCGAAAGTCCCCCTGCCACATAAAGACGCGGTCGAACGCAGTCGCTTCCTGACGACGCAAAAGGTCGGCGAGCTCGCGGTTGTCGTAGGCAAGCAGAACGACCGGAATGTCCAATCCGCTCTCCCGAACCATCTTGGCGAAAGTAATGGCGTTCATGTCCTCGATGTGCAGGGAGATGAGGATAAGATCGAAACGCTTTTCCTCTTTGATGAGGCTGAGGGCTTCACGGCCGCTGGAAACGCGGGTAAACTCGGGCGCGTGCGAAAGCATCAGCTTCTGGTACTCTTCGCGCAGCAGCTCGTAAAGCCGACCGTCCTCCTCAAAGACATACAAATCATAAAGGCTGGAGACCAGAAGGATATCCCTGATGCGTTGTCGCATCAGGTTTTGGAAGCCCTGAAAGCGTGTTCCGTAGCCGTGTTCGATCCAGCTGGGATCGAAATGCGTCAGAACGTCTTTAAAGGGCTTCCGAACCATAACGGTTATACGATGCCTTGATCCATCATGGCGTCGGCGACCTTGAGGAACCCGCCGATGTTGGCACCGACGACGTAATTTCCGGGCGCATTGTAGCGCTCGGCAGTCACCTTGCAGGTTTTGTGGATATTCTTCATAATGATCTGCAGCCGAGCATCAACCTCTTCGCGCTGCCACGGCATGCGCATGCTGTTCTGCGCCATCTCCAGACCGGAAACCGCTACGCCGCCGGCGTTCGCCGCTTTTCCCGGACCATACAATATGCCCGCATCGAGGAAAATGCGGACGCCGTCGATATGCGTCGGCATGTTGGCGCCTTCGGCAACACAATAAACGCCGTTGCGCACCAGGTTTTGGGCATCGATCGCATTGATCTCGTTCTGTGTCGCACTGGGAAACGCGCAGTCTGCTTTATGGTTCCACAGCGGATTGTAGGGCAGGTTCGGATCCACAGGCGTGTACACAACGCCCGGATATTTTTCCGCATACTCTTTAATACGGCCGCGGCGGATGTTTTTCAGCTCTTTGACGAACTCTAACTTTTCGCGGTCGATGCCGGCTTCATCATAAATGTAACCGTCCGAATCCGAAAGTGTCACGGCCTTTCCGCCCATATCGAGAATCTTTTCCACCGTATATTGCGCGACGTTGCCGCTGCCGGAAACGAGGCACACCTTGCCTTCCAGCGTCTGACCGCGGGTGGCAAGCATTTCGGCGGCAAAATACACAGCACCGTAGCCTGTGGCTTCGGGACGAATCAGCGAACCGCCCCAGTTGATACCTTTTCCAGTGAGCACACCGGTGAAACAGTTCATCAGTTTCTTATACTGACCGAAAAGAAACCCGATTTCCCGCCCGCCGACGCCGATGTCGCCCGCCGGCACATCCGTATCTGCGCCGATGTGACGAAACAGCTCGTTCATGAAGGCTTGGCAAAAACGCATCACCTCTCCGTCGCTCTTGCCCTTGGGGTCGAAATCCGAACCTCCCTTGGCTCCGCCCATCGGCAGAGAGGTGAGGCTGTTCTTAAAGACCTGCTCAAAGGCGAGAAACTTGAGGATGCCGAGATTGACGGAAGGATGAAAACGTAGACCGCCTTTATAGGGACCGATCGCACTGTTCATTTGAACCCGATAACCGCGATTAATACGGATCTCGCCGCGGTCGTCGGTCCAGGGCACGCGGAACATAATGACGCGCTCCGGCTCGACAATGCGCTCCAGGATCTTTGCACGCCGATACTCCGGATGGCGCTCGTAAACCAGCACTACCGATTCCGCAACTTCCTGCACGGCCTGATGGAACTCGGGCTCGTTGGGGTTCTTAGCCTTGACTTCCGCCATAAAATCTTGGACGAATTGGCTCATCTTTTGACTCTCTCCTTATGATTGATTCTATTTTTCAGCCGTTTTTATCACTAGAAAAGCGATCTCTGCTCGTAAATGCGTAAAAAGAACACTAAAAGATCGCGCGATTTATCTTGGGATGCTTCGAAAAACCCTTGAATAAACAACGCGGTGAGACGCTTATATGATTAAAGGAAACTATCGGCAGGAAGTCAAAAAATCAATTCATCCTAATTATAGGTCATCTTGATATAAAAATCAATAACAATCTAGGGAAGAAATGCACTCTTGTCGAAACTTATTAAGGTTCGGAAACCCGTCTTGCAAAATAAAAATGACAAAATGATATTGAACAATATAGCTGATTTTCTACCGACATGCTTGTTAGGATCCGGAAGGAATTTGAAGCCGAATGCGCACAGCTGCCGGAAATATGTTCGGAAAAGGCTGATTCGGCCTCCGTAGCGGCCTTAGAGCAGTAAAAAAACAGATAGTTATCCCTGATAAATGTTTTTGTATTTCATTTTTTGGTAAAAAGCATACAATATTAGGCTTGCTGCTTGTATTTTACTAGTTGTCTCGTTTCGAGTTTTATCGTAAAACTTTATAAATATTGCTACGTTAAGTAAGGTGTATAAAGGAGGCAGGAGCATGAAAAAAGGCCACCGATCCAATTTTTTCCTTGCCGCATTGACGGCGTTGTTTTGGATTTCCGTACGGTCCGAAGCGACTCCAAAAACCTTCTGTAATCCGCTCAACTTGAACTACAGCTTTATGGTGGACGCAGTTGACGCCCGTGAGGCGGCCGATCCGGTGATGGTGTTATTCAAGGGCGACTATTATCTGTTCGCCTCGCGCTCCGGCGGTTATTGGACTTCGCCGGATCTGCATACCTGGCGGCTGATCGTGCCCAGCGGTCTCGATGTAGAATCCTACGCTCCGGCCGTTATTGCCATGCGGGACACGCTCTTTTATCTCCCCGGCGGCAGCGGTCAAATTTATAAGTCTGCCGATCCTAAATCCGGCCTTTGGCAGAAAGGACCGCTCATTAAGGGCTATGGTGACCCAGCCTTCTTTCTCGATGACGACGGCAGGCTCTATTTGAGCTACGGCGTTTCCAATGCTGCACCGATCAGCATCGTCGAGTTGGACCCCTTTACTTTTCGTGAAAAAGGCACTCCGGTCAACGTGGTCTATGCCGATGCCAAGCGGCGCGGCTGGGAAAGGCGCGGCGACGACAACCTCCTCGATGAGCAGCCCTGGATTGAAGGCTCGCAACTGATCAAGCACAACGGCAAGTATTATCTGCTTTATTCGGCTCCCGGCACCGAGTTCAAAACCTATGCGGACGGCATTTATACGGCTTCTTCGCCTTTAGGCCCATATCAGTACGCACCCTACAGCCCGTTTTCCTTCAAACCGACCGGCTTCATCACCGGCGCCGGTCACGGCTGGACGTTTCAAGACAAAAGCGGCCGATGGTGGCGCGTCGTGACCATGACTATCTCCGTCAAGCACATGTTCGAACGACGACTGGGGCTCTTTCCGGTCGATTTTGATGCGGACGGATTTATCCGCTGCAACACCGCCTTGGGCGACTATCCCCAATTTCTCCCTGGTCTCGAGAACCGACCGATCGACGACAATTGGAGCGGAATGCTGCTCCTTTCGCACAAGAAAAAAGTCCTGGCCTCCTCGTCGATCGAAGGTCATGGTCCCGAACTCGCCGTTGACGAAGAGGTGCGCACCTATTGGAGCGCCGCAACCGGCAACGCGGACGAATGGCTGCTGATCGACCTGGGCAAGATCTGCAGCATTGAAGCCGTTCAGGTCAATTTTGCCGAACATAATACTGTTCCCGAGCAGGTGCGCGGTCGCGACGTCTCTTTGTATCAACAGTATTTACTCGAATGGTCGGCGGACGGCGTGAATTGGGAGACCCTTGTCGACAAAAGCCGAAACACGGAAGATGTGCCCCACGACTATATCGAACTGCCGCAGCCGGTGCCGAGCCGATACGTCAGGCTAAAGAACGTCTTTGTCCCAGGCCGCGGCACCTTTGCGGTTCGCGATTTGCGCATTTTCGGCAACTCCCGACAGGCGGTCTTTACGCCCGTTGCCGAAGTCAAAGTTGAGCGCAACCCTGCCGACGGACGCGACGCGGTCATTCGCTGGTCGCCGGTTCCGGATGCGGACGGCTACCTCATCCGCTACGGCATTGCGCCAAATAAGCTGTACAACTCGTTCATTGTCTACGATGCAGACACCCTGGTCGTCCATTGCCTCAACCACGGAACAGAGTACTATTTTTCGGTTGAAGCTTTCGACGCCGGTGTCGATTATTACAAACCGGTCGGCGAGTTCCGCTCGCGGAAATCCGGCCGATGGAGTGACCCCGCTTCCTGGGCGCAATTCGACGGCGCCGCGTGGATATATCCCGCACCCAAGACTCCCGACCATACCGACGGCCCCGTAACGATCTCAAGAGGCGATACCCTGCTCGTTGATCAGAACGTGCGAATCGATGAACTGAGGGTGGAATCGGGCGGCATGCTGAGCATTGCCGATGGGGAAGAGCTAACCGTGGTAGACGATTTGGGGATTGATCTGGCTGTTGAAGGAACGGTGGTCAACCGCGGCGTGATCGTTGCCGAGCCGGCGGCGACGATCAGCTTTTACAACACCGGCCGCTATGAGCACATGCAGGGCGGCGGCGCCGTTCCTATAGCCGTCTGGCGGCCGAATTCGATTTGCCGCATCTCTGAGGTCGTGAATTCCGCGCCCGAAAATCTCCTGCAAAATTTTTTTCATTTTGTCTGGGACTGCCCCAATCAAACCGCCTCGGTTGAACTGGGATGGAACGGCAACACAGTCGGCGGCAATGTGATCATCAACCGTACCGGTATCGGAACTTTGCTGCTTTGTTCTCCTCGTGACGGGGGCAAAGCCGAGGTGACAATCGTCGGCGATTTGATCCAAACAGGAGGACAATTGGCAGCCTGCGAAAATAAGGACGGCGAGGTCCTGATTCACCACAAAGGAAACCTGCAGGTGACCGGCGGCATCTTTGCCGTCCAATGCGGCACCCCAGGCAGTGTCTCCGCGATCTGGAATCTCTACGGCAATGCCGAATTTCGTAATGCAACGGTGCAGAATTCCCAATCCCCGAAAGCGGCGCTGGTGTTTGTCAATCGCAGCGTCCCCCAAAGGTTGACGCACTCACAAGTGACCTTTAGCGACGGCGGTTTGCCGATCATCGTTGCCGAAGGAGCGGTTTTGGACTTGGGCGAAAGTGTCCTGCAGGGAAAAGGGTCCTTTCATCTTTGCGCCGGGGCGCTGCTGTTTACCGGCCATCCGCAGGGTGTGGACGGCTCGCTGGCCTGTACAGGCGAGATTCTCCTGGAGGAAGGCGCCGGTTACGGCTTTAACGGCGCCGTTGCGCAAGCCACCGGAGCACGAATGCCGGCGGTCGTTAAAGATCTCATCATTCGCAACGGCAAAGGTGTGACGCTTTCCCGATCGGTTCAGGTAAATGGGACTTTAGAGCTGGCGGCGGGGGCACTGCAGTTGGGTTCGAACCGCTTGGTTTACGGCGCCGAGGCTTCGTTGAAATACTCGGGAGAGTCGGCGCAGTTGACCAAAGACGCCGAGTTTCCGGAAACGAACGGACCCAAGCGGCTGATCATCGCCAACGCCAAAAAAGTGACGTTGCACGCGCCGAGAACCGTGGCACACCTTGAACTGCAAGGAAAATTAGAATTGGGACCGCATACGCTTACCGTCGGCTCGGCTGCCTCGGCAGACATCCGCTTTTATGCGGTAACATCTGAAGGCGGCATGCTCAAAGTGCAGGCGGTAGGATCCGAACCGGTTCTTTTCCCGATCGGTACAATCAGCTATGCGCCGGTCTGGATCAAGAACGATGGGAAAGTCGATGCAATCGCTGTCGGCGCTCTGCCGGACAATGATCCGGCGCCTTTTGGGGGACGCGTGCGGGTCAAATGGAACATCCTCGAGGAGGTTCCGGGCGGAGGCCATTATACTTTGCAGTTCGGCTGGACTTCACAGGAGAGCAACGAGTTTCGCAATGATCGCGCTCGATTCGCCCGAATCTTTTGCCTTACCGACACCACCGAAACGGGAAGCGGCGACTACATCATGCAGTTCGATACGCAGCCGTATTGGGTTGCCCGCGGCGGTATCACCCGACTCGGGCCCTTTGCCGTCGGCATGTTCCGTAAACCTGCCGAAGTAGAAATACCCGAATCCGGATTCCCGATGCATTTTATGCTCAGATGTCAACCCAATCCTTTCAACCCGGCGACGACCTTTCGTTATATGCTGCCTAAATCGGGTCAGGTCCAAATTGCCGTATACGATCTGTTGGGCAGGAAAACAGAAGTCTTGTTCGAAGGTCGACAGAATGCAGGAGAACATGCCCTCAAGTGGCAACCGGATCACCTGCCCTCGGGCGTCTATTTTTGCCGTTTGACCACAGATGAGCAGTCCATTATTCAAAAAGTTACGTTATTGCGCTGAACGAATAGGATATACCAAGCGATTTATTAGCGCGGTCAATAAAACCGTCCGAAGATCCTGTGCCAAACGCTTTGATAATTCCCAGAGGGAAAAGATGATAACCTTCTAAAGCTATTCATTGGAAAAGATGCAAACGTCGAGTTCCTTTTGAGTGTGGATAAAATTTGAGAGGAGGTGATCGAGGTAAAGCGGTCGAACAAAGTTAGCATCATTTAAATGGGTGAGGCGGTCGAGCGGGTGAGTTCGAAAAGCGTGAAAACGAGAGGAGTCGAAAAGAGGATTGAGTCATTCAACCAGGGAGGTTTCATGAGAGGCAAAATTTTGCTGCTTGTTCTGTTTGCGTTTTTGGCCGCCGCTACGCTGTTGCAGGCGCAGTCAAAGGGCACGATCGTCTTTGTAAGTTATCAAGTTGAGACCAAGATCGACCCGGTGACCAACGACTATCCCGACATGCCGCATATCAATGCGCTGAGGAATGCGGGGTACGACGTCATCATTTTTTATAATGCCGCGTTGTCGACCGCGGGACAGGAAACGTTGGACACTCTTTATAACGCCGATCTCATCGTCATGGGCCGGTCGACGCCCAGTCCGGGCTACGGAGATCACAAAGCCGCCTGGAACGAGATCACGACGCCCATCCTTAACATCGAGCTGTGGAATTGCCGCAGCAATCGGCTCAATTGGTTCAATACCAATAATATGGTGAGCATGACGGAAGAGGGGGTCATTCGCAATGCAATTATCGAAGAGCCCGACGACCCGGTGTTCGAGGGCATCGACACCTCAGGGCCTGTGCCATGGGTCAACGGTCCGATGGATGCGGTCGGCACCACCGATGCCGGTTACGGCATCTGCCTGGCGCGCCTGGAAACCGACGGCACCGTGCTGTTCGTCCGCTTTGAGCCGGATATCGAGTTCTACCCCGGCTCCATCGATGCGCCCGGCGGACCGCGTACGGTAATCGGCAACGGCCGCGACAACAGCGGCGGACCGCCGTTTAATTATTACAACTTTACCCCCGAATCGGAAAAAGTGTTCCTGGCCGAAGTCGCACGGATGGTTGCCATCGGCAAAGGCAGCCGCGTCACCAATAAAGAGATCTTTGCACCCAAAACAGCCCATCTGTCGCAAAACTATCCTAATCCATTCAACCCGACGACCACAATTCCGTTCAAACTCAACAAGAAAAGCCAGGTTAGGATGGTACTTGTCAATACGGCAGGAAAAGTCGTGGCCGAGCTGATAAATGGGATTTATGAAGCGGGCAATCATGAGATTACCTTCGATGCAAGTCATTTGCCGGCAGGCGTTTATTTCTATCGAATGGAAGCGGAAAACTTTAGCGCGACGCGGAAGATGATCTTGGTAAAGTAGCATAGAGCGCGATCCGGCGGCCGCACGCTGCCGGATCGCGATAATGCCCGCCTCCATAAAACTCTCCTATCCTTTGAGCTGTTTCTTTGTTCTCGCAAATAGGATTCTATAACTAAGCTCTATTCGAAAAATAAATCACGAGCGGAATTATGCGACAATTCTTCCATTCAGGTGCCCGAAGCATTACTTTAACAGCAGCATCTTTTTTATTTGCGAAGGCATGGGTGAATCGAGTGCTTGCGATGTAACGGCCAAGCGATAAAAATATACTCCGGAAGGAAGATGAGAAGCATCGAATACAATTTCATGTTGACCGGCAGTTTGGTATTCCTTTACCGGCACCGCCAAAATCCGGCCGTTATGGTCGTGCACGGTTAAAGAGACGAAACTATCCCGATCGAGCTCATAGGGAATAGTAGTGAGGGAATTGAACGGATTCGGAAAATTGGGCAATAGAAGAATCGACTTGGGCAAGCTCTGATTTTTTGAAGCCTCGGCAACGGGACTGCTGATACTAATATCGTCGAAAAAGAAAGCGGAGCGGTCTGAGCCGAACCCTACAGCACCGGCACGAAGCAAATCGGCATCTGTTTGCGAGAAAACCGACACACCGTCGAAATAAACCGTCAGGCGAGTACCGTCATTTACCAGGTAAATGCGATGAAACTGGTCGTCCGGTACTAGGTTAGCCGAGATAACTCCGTTAACGGTGCGTTTGCCGTTGCGAAAGGCATAAAGGCGCGACAAGGCGGCTCGTCCCTGCAGCAGATTATAGTTCTGCTCATCCTGAACCCCGAATAGAATTTTAAATTCAGCCGAGCGCGGATCCAATTCGGAGCAAACCAGCATCTCCAGCGCAAATGTCGTAAAAAGCGTATCGCGCACGAAACAAAATCCGTCCCACATCGCAGGCGTGCGGGTATCAGCGCTCAGATGGTATCTTAAATCTCCTTGATGAAATGTTGTGCTCCATAGATCTTCATGAATACGGCGATAGTTGCGTGCATCCCCGTAAAACGGATCGCCGCTGAAAATCGGATCGCTGATGCGCACGCTATCGACGGCGGTCAGAATAGCGCTGTCATTCATCTTTGCCGTGAGCTCTATTGGGTACATGCCCGGTGTTGTAAAATTGTAGGCAACAACCTCACCTTCGGCACGTACGTCGCCGATCCGCCAATGATACTCTTGAACAGTTCGTTCTTTCGGCGGTCTAGTTAACCGTCCGTCAAATTCGATAAGGCAAGGCAGCCAACCGACGGCGCTGCTTTTTTTAATATAGGCGCCGATCGGCGGCAGATTGAGCAAACGATCGATCTCCTCGGCAATCTGATAAGCCGGCATCTTGGCGACGACGTAAAAATGATCTTTATCGTCGTCCGTTCGCCACTCATTGCTGCCGTCCGGCTTTACATAACAATATCCTTGATCAACGACATCCCAAAAAGGTGCATAACCGCGTACGGCAATCCAAACCGCAGTCAAATCCCAAGAATAATGGCCGTGATAATAGGCAATATACGGATTACCGTCGAATGCCCAGGTACAATTGTAGAGCTGATAAGCGGCCTTGACCGGACTACCGGCGATAAATTCGTGGACATAACGACCGGTGAAAATCTCTTTGCCGATTTCCCAGCCGGTAAAAATGAGTCGGCATGGCCATGAATTGACTGCAAACACTGCATCATCCGAAAACATATAGGAGAGGTTATACTCTTTGCCTGCAGGGAAAACACCTCCCATGCATACCCACTCTTTGACTTTTTTCTTTACCAATTCGATGCCGTTCAGCTCGGAGTAATGATCGCCTCCGGAACGAAGGAGGGCGGCAATATTTGGTAAAAAGCCGACGGTAATGAGTGTTACCGAGCTGTCGGGTTGTTCTGCAAGGATTTTGCGATACAATTCGACCGGCAGCGGTATCTCTGCCTGAACCGCGTCGTTCGGGAAAGATTGGGCAATGACGGCCGCATATTGGCCGTTGTCGCCGCCGCCGCGCACGGCACCTATAGGCAGGTCAGGCCGGTGATAAAAAGTATTGATGACATCGACGGCCCGGCAGACCGCATTAGCAGGATGCGAAGTCATACAACCCAAAATCTCCACTTCGCCGTTGTCGGCCAATACATGCAATAAAGCAAGTGCCCCAACATCGTCGACATCGCCGTTCATGTCGGTGTCAAAGATTACTTTTGGAACCGACGCAAAAACTGCGGCCACGGTCCAGCAAATAAACCATAATGCCTTCATAGCACAGTCCCTCATAGGGTTAAAGAACTCTTTCAAACAAAGCAAAGACGTTTGCTGTTTGAATCCTTCTATGGTTTTAAATCGGCCATCGGCATTTCGGGAATCAGAAACGCCTACTTAAGAGTCGTCGTGCAGGCATCATTAATGGTCATGTGATGCTTTGATCTCCGAGCCCCACCGCTTTGTGAGTTCGGTTTCGGAGCAAATGCAGATATTCCCAACCGCCGAACAATAAAATCAGCGCAGCATAGAGTCTTTGCAATCCGACGGCTTGTTCATATCGGGTGTCATAGGAGATCAGCAGGACTATGGCGGCGATTAGGAATACCGCCCCCCAAACCAATTGTGCCGTACGATGAGCGCGCCATTTTAGACGGGCAACGAGTAACGTACCGGCAGCGGCGCCGAGCAGTCCGATGGCTGCTCCGGCCGCCACATCCGTCGGCCAATGCACACCGTCGACGATGCGCGCCCAGCCGACGACTGCGGCCAGCAACAAAGCCGCCGCTTTGGTCGGCACCTTTAGATAAGGCAATAAAACCCCAACGGTGCAAAAAATCGTTGCCGTATGACCGGAGGGAAACGATCGACGTCCCAACGCAGGGCCGATAATAGTCATTAGCGAGCGATCCAGGACAGCCGGAGGCCGCTGCACGCCGGTCCCAGATTTCAGTACAGTTACTATCAGCGTCACCAAGACTGCAGCCGTTAATGCGCTCCAAACAATTTGCGGATGACGGCGGAGCAACAAGATAAAAAAGACGGAAGCCACCAAGGTGTCGCCTAGAATGGTGAGGTTTGCCCAAAGAAAGGTGCCGGTGACGGCAGATACCCGATGCAGCAGCCAAAAAAGAGGAATATCGGCGTCCGCCAAACGAATGACCGCAGCCAGGGTCAACAACACTGCAGCACCGACGACATGCCATAAAAGCGTTTTTTTCACAATCCTCCCGAATTCTGTCTCGTTGTCATTTAATTACGAATTCTGAAAATGAATTGAGCCGGCACGATGCCGACCTTTCAGGGTCTTTTCCACTTTTAAGACCGAACGCTTTTGCAGACGCTCTTTGCAATGCAATGCATCAACAATCTCATCGAAAAATAATGGCGGCTTTCCTTCTCCACCTGATATATAAATCGACCGGGCGCATAACTTGTAACAACGATCCGGCGGCATTTCAGCAGCCTGCTGTTTCTACTCGGCGTTCTATTCGGAACTGATGCCTGGGTGCAAAACACGGTCTATATCGATGAACCAGCTAAAACTCGTTCAACCCGTACGGCAAAGGAAAACGTTTCAACAAAGTTCGGCATTCGTAAAAATAAAAGGTTTGCACCGGTATTCCGCCGCGCAGAATGACCAAAGAGTCGCTCAAAGTAATTGATCTAAAATAGTCGGCAAACGCCTTTTGTACATCGATGGGAAAGCGGGACGATGTGATCAGCACTCCGTCCTTGCCGCGCATGTCGAGTTTTGCATCCCAGAGAGCAAAACCGCGCGCATCATATGCATTAAAGCACATGACCGGCAGTTTACCTTTTACTGCCAAGTCAATCTCACCGCTTAGGAACCACTTGTGAGTAAACAAAAAGACATCGCGGTTTGCATACCGATCGATCAGTCGACGGCCGACCTGCGGCCAACCGACCATGTCGAGAGTGGCATCCATTCGGACGTCCTTTTCCGTGATCCAACCCCGTCGCGCCCACTTTTCCAAGTGCAGAATGCCGTAACGGGTGTGCAGGGCAGCCGTCAGCATCAAAAACGCAACAAATACAGCGGCTGCTTTCAGTAAACAAAGACGAACCCGGCTCTTTTCAAAGGAAAACCACTCTGCCAAGGGAATGAGCAAAACGATATAGCCGGGCAGAGTCCAGTGGGGCAAAATCGGCTTAAAGAAAGCGATGCCCAACATCAAGGATGTCGGCAGCACGCCGAATAACAGGAAAAAAAGCGGCCTTTTTCCTCCTTTTAAAGCGCTTTTGACAACATTCACAATAACGATCAGCATCGGGAAAAAGAGAAAAGGCGTCAGGTAACCGGCCTGTCCGCCCAAGGCCTGCAGAAACTTTTGCAGGGAGAAGGTGCCGCCGGCTGCGCGCGCCCCTTGAAAAGCAAAGCTGATGAAATCGTGCCGTACGTTCCAGACTATGACAGGCAAAAATGCGGCAAATGCCGTCAGCCCATACCAATAGACGCCGAGACGCAAAAATTCTCGGTGACAGCAAAGAATCAAGAACAAGGCGGCGCCGAGGCCCAACAGCGCGCCGTGATATTTGGAGAGCATGGCCAAGCCGGTTAGGACACCGGCCACGAGCCAGTTAATGAGCGTAAACTCCTCTCGAATGAAAATGCGATGAAAGAGCAATAAAGTCGCACACCAAAAAAAGAGCAGACCGGCATCGGGGAGAATCATGGTACCTGCCCCGATGAAAAAAAGCGGCGTGCTGTTCAACAACAGCAAAACGTAAAAAGCCCGCGATTCGTCCGTCAGTTGGAGTGCCAAGCGATAGAGCAGCAGGCTCGAAGCGGTAAAAAGCAGAACGGCGCCCAGACGAATGGTAAAAGGGGAAGCAAGGCCGGTCAAATAGGGAAAAAAGCCGGCTAAAAATCCTACAAAAGGCGGATGGTCGAAATAGCTGAGATCGGGGCGAATCGAATAGCTGTAGTAATAGGCTTCATCGAAACCGGCGCCCAAAAAAGCCGCCAATCCCAAACGTACGGCGAGCGAAACGAAAAGCACGATCCAAACCCTTTTCGGCAGGTTGAGTCGGGTTTGCCCGTAAGTGTAGTAATAATTGGCAACAAAGTTGAACACCATGCCGCAGCCTATGGCCAAAAGATTGGCGATCAAAAAAGGAATGCCCGCCCATTCTTTGAAAAGGAGCAGCATGGTCATGGTGATAAAGATCGAACTAAAGGCAGTCGATGCGTTGTAGCGCAAAAGCCGGCTTAAAAAGCTGCCGCGCCGTCGATCCGACCAGGTCCAACGATCATTCAGTAAAAAATTGGTGATGATCGAGGTTTCGATGGCAATAAACGAGCAGAGATAAAAGGGAAGTTTGGTCTTTGTCGCCAACAGCCACAGTAGGCCGCTGTTGACGAAAACGCCGGAGATTCCGACGGCCCCGAATTTTAACAGACGAAGAAACTCAAACGGCAACTTGAAAAACTGCATTCGCCTCCCGAGCAAAGTCAAAATTAATTCGACAATAAAAAGCCCATATCATCTTTACGGATATGAACGCCGTGTCTTTAACAAAACCCGCTTCGACTCATTTTTTCATCTTTGTTCGACAGCCCCCCAAACACGGCAAGAATGACTAGAAAAATCTTCTTCCATTGCCTGCAGCAAAATGAACGAAAATTAAAGTCTATGACCAGGTTGGCCGATCCGCATTTTTCCGGCTTTTGCAAGTTTCTTGGTCAATTTTTGAAAAATATTGCTAAATTCCAATACCCAACCGCGGGTTAGAAACATTTTCCCTACTTTAGCCGTTGCTTTTGCCGGACCCACAATCGCACGGAGGTTGAACATGAAAATTCGGTTTTTCGCTGTCGCCCTGGTCATATTTCCATTTCTCATCAACGCCCAAGAGAAAGGCTTGAAGGATTACTTTCAAAACGATTTTCTGATCGGCACCGCTCCCGGCTTTAATTTTGAAAAAAATGAGAACCTCGTTGCGCTGATAAAAAAGCATTTTAACGTGCTGACGCCGGAAAATCAAATGAAATGGGAACCGATCCATCCGCAGCCCGACCGCTGGGAGTTTGCCGCTGCCGATACATTGGTCAACTTTGCCCAACGGCACGGCATGAAGGTCATCGGCCATACGCTGGTTTGGCATTCGCAGACGCCGAGATGGGTTTTCCAACACCCCGACGGCACTCCCCTGAGTCGCGATGAGCTCTTGGCGCGCATGCAGGAACACATTACCACAGTTATGACGCGCTATAAAGGCAAAATCCACGGCTGGGATGTGGTTAACGAGGCAATCATGGACCCGTCTGACGGCGATGAGATTCTACGCAACAGTCCCTATAAAAAAATCATCGGCGAGGATTATCTTGAATACGCTTTCCGCTTTGCCAAAGCGGCCGATCCCGGCGCGGAGCTCTATTATAACGACTATTCAATGGCTGACCCGAAAAAAAGGGAAAAAGCGCTGATTCTCCTGAAAGGCCTGCTCGACAAGGGTGTTCCGATCGACGCCGTCGGCATGCAGGGACATTGGAGCATTTACGATCCGCCGATTGAAGAGATTGAAAAGAGCATCCTCGCCTATCACGGTTTGGGCTTAAAAGTGATGATCACCGAGCTCGACTTGAGTCTCTATAAATTCGAAGACCGTCGCAAACTGTACGAAGAAAGTATCCCCGATTCGATTCTGCAGCTGCAGGCCAAGCGCTACGGCGAGATCTTTTCACTCTTTAAAAAACACAGCGATAAAATCACGCGCGTAACTTTTTGGGGTGTAACGGACCGTTACTCGTGGCTGAACGGTTTTCCGGTCCCCAACCGCCGCAATGCGCCGCTGTTGTTTGACCGCGACTATAAGCCTAAACCGGCGTTGGATGCCATTATACGTGTTGCCCAAGGGCAATAGTCAGTCCATACCGAAAGAGGAGGACTTGGTGAAGGTCTTTAAGTGTCTTTTATCCCTTTTTATTGTTTTGTATGGAGCTTCTCTTGCTGCATCGCGAAAACCGGCTCCGCAGCCGCGCTTAATCACCGTTGATGCCCAAAAAATATTGGGCCCGAGGTCTCTCGCCGGCAACCTTTGCGTCGGAGCCGGTCGCGCGGCAGAAGGGCTGCGCGCCGATTGGCAGGCTCAGCTCATCGAGACCAAACGAGCCTGCGGCTTTCGCTATCTCCGCATGCACGGCCTGCTGCACGACGACATGGGCGTCTATTCCGAGGATGCCCACGGCAATCCTGTCTACAACTGGCAGTATATAGACAAATTATACGATTTTCTGCTTTCGATCGGCATTCGACCCTTTGTGGAGCTTTCCTTTATGCCGCGGGATTTGGCCGATTGGGATCACCCCGGCCTCAATACCGTCTTTTGGTGGAACGGCATCATCAAACCGCCCAAATCTTATGAACGGTGGGCCGAACTAATACGCCAGCTTACGCTGCACTTTACCGAACGCTACGGCGAGGATGAGGTCGCTCAATGGTACTTTGAGGTGTGGAACGAGCCGAACCTGAACTTTTTCTGGGCGGGCACGCAGGAAGAGTACTTTCGTCTATATCGCGTTACGGCCGAGGCGGTCAAATCGGTTTCGCCGCGTTATCGCGTCGGGGGGCCGGCTACGGCGGGCAACGGCTGGGTCCGCGAGATGATCGATTTCTGTACGTCGCAAAACGTGCCGCTCGATTTTATCTCCACCCACGACTATGGCGTCCGCGAAGGCTTTTTCGACGATACGGGATTTCGCGGCACGGTGCTCGATCCCGATCCGAATGCCGTCAAGGGCAACATGATCCGCACGCGGGCAATCATTGCCGCTTCGCCGCGACCCGACTTGGAGCTGCACTACACCGAATGGAGTTCGTCCTATACGCCGACGGACTATTACCACGACACCTACCAGCAGGCGGCCTATATTCTTGATAAAGTCAAGGGAGCGGAACGCGCCGTCACCTCGATGTCGTATTGGGTGTTTACCGATATTTTCGAAGAATCGTCGCCGCCCAAACGGCCGTTTCACGGCGGCTTCGGCCTGCTCAATCTTCAGGGGCGCAAAAAGCCGGCCTTTTTCGCTTTCGAATTTTTAAATCGCTTGGGCGACATTGAGCTCGTCAACAGCGACGATCGTTCTTGGGCATGCAAGGACAGTCAAGGCAACGTGCAGGTGCTGTTTTGGGATTTTCGCATCATGCCCAATCCCGATTCGACAAACAATCAAGCTTTTTACAAACGGGTGCATCCGGCGGCGGATTTGCCTCCCTGCCGACTCTTATTCACGAACCTACAGGCGGGGCGTTACGCTCTCGAAATCCGACGCGTCGGCTATCGCATAAACGACGTCTTTACCGCATATTTGGAAATGGGCGCCCCGGACCAGTTGAGCCGCGCTCAAGAAAAGGCGCTGCACGCCTGCTGCAGCGGCGCGCCGGAACAGTGCCGAATCGTTTCGATTGCCGAAGACGGCAAATATGCGCTCGACCTGACCATGCGCGAAAACGATGTGGTTCTGCTGACTCTGACAAGGCTCTAAATTTCAGCCGAAAGATTAATGGAATACTTGCCGGCACTATTCAATGAATACCGGAGGATAAAATATGAAGCAATTTCGCAGACTTTTACCTCTTTTTTTGATAGCCTCATCTTTATCGGCACAGTTTCCCATGTTTAAAGCGCCGACCGAAGAGATTAAGCGCAAATGGCTTGATTTGCCTTACGCCTCGCTTTCCGAAGCGCAAAAGCTGGATATCTATCTGCCGGATGAAGGCGACGGGCCTTTTCCGGTGATCCTCGCTATTCACGGCGGCGCCTTTCTCGGCGGCGACAAAGCCGACGGCCAGCTGACGCCGATGCTCGAAGGTCTCCGCCGCGGCTATGCAGTAGTATCGATCAATCATCGCCTAAGCAGCGAGGCGACTTTTCCGGCCGCAGTTCACGACGTCAAAGCGGCCGTTCGTTGGCTGCGCGCACACGCGGAAGAGTATAAATTGGACGGTACCCGCATTGTCGCTTGGGGACCTTCTGCCGGCGGATATTTGGCGGCCATGGCCGGCGTTACCTGCGGCGTTGCGGAATTGGAAGATCTTTCCCTCGGCAACGCAGACTATTCAAGCTGTGTTCAAGCTGTGGTCGACTGGTTCGGCCCGATCAATTTTCTGACAATGGATGAACAGTTCCGAAAAAGCGGCAAAGGCCGCCCGAATCACGGTGAGGCCGATTCGCCCGCATCCCTTTTTATGGGCCGCCGAATAACCGAAATACCTGAAAAGGTTGCAGCCTCAAATCCGGAATCCTACCTTTCGGTCGACGACCCGCCGATCCTTATTATGCACGGAACGGATGACCCGGTAGTGCCCGTCGAACAGTCTATCGAATTTGCTGAAAAGCTGGGGCGTATCATCGGTTCGGAAAAATGTCGCCTCATCCTTCTTTCAGGTGCCGGTCACGGCGGGCCGCAGTTTTCTTCACCGGAGACTTTGAATCAGGTTTTTGAATTTATCGATCGCGTCCTGAAGGACTGAACCGCGACCATCATGAGACAAATCAACTTTCTTCTGTTTTTCACGGTCGTTTTCAGCATTTACGGCCTGTTGAACTTTTACATCTTTGTTCGGGGGCGCCAAGCGTTGACGGCTCACCCGACGCTGTCAACCGTTTTCACCGTGCTTTTTCTTTTCCTGGCGCTCTCCTATTTGATCGGCCGCCTCCTCGAAAGAATTTGGCTTTCCCGCATTTCGGATTTTCTTGTCTTTGTCGGATCCTTTTGGTTGGCGGCCTTTCTCTATCTGTTTTTGATCGTCCTCTTTATCGATTTATTGCGCCTCGTTAATCATTTTCTGCCGTTCTTTCATTATTTGGCTGCGGATTCCGAACGGCTGAAATTTACGGCATTTACAGCCGGCATTTCTGTGGTTTTCTTGATTCTGCTTGCAGGTTATGTGAACGCCTGCAGGGTTCAAGTCCGGCGCCTGGAAATCAAGATCGACAAACCGTGCGAGACAAAAGAGCTCAAGATCGCCGCGGCTTCCGACGTGCACCTCGGCACAATTGTCGGGCGGCGCCGCTTTTGTCGCATCGTCAATAAAATCAACTCGCTGTCGCCGGACTTGATCCTCTTTCCCGGCGATCTGATCGACGAAGACATTGCGCCGGTGGTGCGCGAGAATCTGGGCGAGGCATTGCGCTCCCTCAAAGCGGCTTACGGCATTTATGCAGTGACCGGAAATCACGAGTTCATCGGCGGCGTCGAGAGGGCAGTGGGCTATTTGCAGGAGCACGGCGTCAGAGTGCTTCGCGACGAGAGCGTGCTCCTCCCCAACGGCCTTTATCTGGTGGGCAGAGATGATCGGGTGAAAAAAGCCTTTACCGGCGTCGATCGTAAAAGTCTGCGCGAGCTTATGCAGTCGGTCGATCCCGGCAAGCCGATTCTGCTCTTGGACCACCAGCCGTTCGAGCTGCACGAAGCAGCCGAGCAGGGTGTGGATCTGCAGCTTTCCGGTCATACCCACAATGGTCAGTTGTGGCCGCTGGACCTTATCACGCGGGCAACCTACGAGCAGAGCTGGGGTTATCTCAAAAAAGGACATACGCAATATTATATTTCCTGCGGCGTCGGTACCTGGGGACCGCCGATTCGCCTCGGCAGTCGACCGGAGATCGTCGAGCTTGGACTGCGGTTCAACCCGAAAGAAGAATAACATTTTTACGATCGATATTTTAAACTGTATGAAAACTGGGGATAACGCCTAAACCTCCCTCAGGCAATGTCGTTGCCTCTGCAGGCATCGAATCAAACATAAATTCATCACCCTTACCGCCTCTCTAGACCTCTATGCCGAGAGAGCAGACTATTGATTGCGCTTATCTCTTTGACTTTATAGAAGGAAAAGAGGAGGCGCAGGACTTTTCAAATTGCCTTCCAAGCCGTCGAAAAACTGCGGTCAGAGATAATTAAAGCACTACGGATTGTCGTAAAAGAAACCGGCACGAGTCGACCTATAAAGCCTTTCTTCCGATCCCTTGGATTATACTGTGTGAATAAGCTCATTAAGGCCCACCCAATAGATTCAGAACAGCCCGAAAAAAGATATTGACAAAAACACTAAAAATCATTAAAGTATAATACGTTCTTAATCGTTTTCGACAATAATTAAGTTAAGGCAGCACACCAACAAGTCTCTTCATAAAAAAACGGAGGCCATCATGAAGCACCTATTTTTACTAATTTTTCTCGCAGCGGCGGGTACACTTTTCGCCTATCGTACACCCGATCGCGTTATTCAGGTCTACAAAGCTCCGGCTACACCCGTCATCGACGGCGAAGAGGACGAAGCCTGGAAAGACGCGCAGGCCTTTGCCGTCACGCAGGCCGACCCCAGCACCGGCTTCAGCGAAATTGAATCAGGCGAGGATTACGCCGCGTGGTTCAAGGTCATGTGGGACGAAAACAATCTTTACTTCTTTGTCTATGTCATGGATGATGTTCTCTTTGCCGACGGGACGGGAGATAATGATAAAGTGGAGTTCTTTTTCGATGCAGACGCCAGCGGCGGGGTGACGAAAGAAGAATACGATGCCCTGTACGCCGGTCAGTACGGACCGGCCGGAGGCTGGTGGTTTGTTCAACACGCTGACCAAGTTTATACTTATGACGAAAACACCTCTCAGTGGGTCTACCAAATCGACAGCGAAGCCATCGAAACCGGTACACAAGGCCCCGGCCTCTCCTGGGGACAGAACCGTTTCCCGACGGACGGCATTTTGGCAGCGAAAAAAATCCCAGGCACTGAAGACGGATATACCATGGAATTCGCTTTTCCGTGGTCTAGTTTGAAAGCCGAGGGCCCCTTTGAAGCCGGCAAAGAGATCGGTTTCAACGTTCAGGTCAATGACTTTGACGTCGAAAAACAGCGCGCCTTTTTCAACTGGATCATGGACTATCCGAATGCCAACTGGTGCGATCCGACGGTTTTCGGTAAATTGGTCTTGAATGCCAAAGCGCCTGCCAATGAATACGTACTGCCGACACCGCGCGCCGGTGTAAAACCGACCATCGACGCCCAAATGGATGAAATTTGGCAGTATGCCATGCCGCGCGCCGTGGTGATCGGAGATCCGAATACGGAATTCTGGCCATTGGAATCCTTTGCCGATTATTTCGGAACTTTCCGCACCTTATGGGATGCCGACGGACTCTATTTTTTCTTTACGGTCTATGACGATATTCTTTTCCAGGATGCAACGGGCGATAACGACAAGGTCGAACTCTTTTTTGATGCCGATGCATCGGGCGGTGTAACGCAGGAAGAGTACAACGAGCTGTACGCCGCAGAGTACGGACCCGCCGGCGGCTGGTGGTTCATGCAGCATGCCGACCATGTCTACACCTACGACGAAAACACTTCGCAATGGGTCTATCAAATCGACAGCCAGGCCATGGAAACCGGTACGCAGGGACCCGGACTGAGTTGGGGCCAAAATCGCTTCCCCACGGAGGGCATCCAGGCGGCGGTCGCAATCGCCGGAACTGAAGACGGATACTCGATGGAGATGTTCTTCCCCTGGACTTCGCTAAAAGCCGTTGCGCCTTTTAAGGTCGATGATCAGGTCGGTTTGAATATCCAGATCAATGACTTTGATGAGGAAAAGCAGCGCGCGTTTTACGACTGGCGAATGATTTGGTCCAATGCATCCTGGTGCGACCCGACCAATTTCGGCATAATGGCGCTGTCTTCCATGACCTTGCTGGAAGAAAGCAGCTCAGTCGCCGCAAATCCGTCTGCAAAACCGGAAGCCTTTACGTTGGCGCAAAACTATCCCAACCCGTTCAATCCTTCGACCACAATCGAATTTTCGCTGCCGGTGCAAATGCAGGTTAAACTGGCGGTTTACAATGTAAAGGGAGAAAAGGTTGCTGAATTGGTGAACAGCATTTTGCCTGCCGGT